>NZ_JBZXTS010000004.1:0-74009 GCF_058895785.1 Staphylococcus sp. B1(2026) | reverse complement strand
GGACATAATCAAAAATCGTTGACAGGTTTTTTTCTTGAAAGATAATTCTTTATTTTTTTATATACTTATCTGGACAATATTCTGAAATATCCATCTCTATTTTTTGCTTAGTTACTAGACATGATAACAAATAACCTATAATTGGTCCAGAAGTTAAACCAGAAGAACCTAATCCACTGGCTACTAAAAAAGAATCGTCTTTTAAATAACCAAAAAATGGTTGATAATCAGAAGTATATGCACGAATACCGACTCTCACTTTATCTATTGGGTATTGTTCTATAGCTAAAAATTCATTAGCTTTTCGTTTCATTTGTTCTAACAACTGATAATCTGGTTCTAAATTATATTCTTTATCATTTTCATGTGTAGCTCCGATAATTAAACGATGATCATTTGAAGGTAATATATCTATTTCATCATGCAACATCATACCTGGTAATTTCTCTGTTGCTTGTGTTGTTTTTACTTCTAGTAATTGTCCTTTTTGTGGGCGAATATCTACTCTATAACCTAATGGTGACAATAATTTCGGTAACCATGCACCTGCTGTTAAAATAATTTGATCAAATTCATACAGTTGTTGATTGACTATAATACATTGATTATTAACTAATTGTGCTTTACCACTTTTTACTTGCATACCTTTTTGAATGGATAAAGTAATTAATTGTTCAACTAATTTTTTTCCATCAATACGTCCGCCACCTTCTACTAACACTGCACCTTGATCACCATAATAATTTGGTATAATTTGATCAATCTCTGTTGATAACATTGAACGACAATGGCCTATTTGTGGTGCATTAATACGTCTATCTTCTGCAAGTAACATTAATTTATTTAATTGCTGTTCTGTTTTTTTAAATACCATTGTACCTGTCTGTACATATGGATAATCTACTATACCATCTAGTTGTAAATCTGATATTAATTGTGAATAAAACTTTGCCCCTTCTTTCACTAAATTATACCAAGGCTTATTTCTTCTTTGAGATAACCAAGGACAAATGATACCGCACGCAGCTTTAGTAGCCTGTCCTTCACCATCATCAATTAAAGTAATCTCATATTGCTTATTTTTTGATAAATAATAAGCACAAGTTGCGCCTACAATACCACCGCCTATAATAGCTATACGTTTCATAATAGTCCCTCCATATTATCAGTTTACAACAAAAAAAATCAACTGACTACTGTCAATTGATTTTTTGATTATATCAATAATAATGTTAGTGCTTTTTCAAAATAACTATTATTATTCTGAATTTCTTTTTTATTTTCTAATGCTTTAGCTGGATAATCTGTAATCATACCATCTAAACGACTATACAAATATTTCATCATTGTATTTTCTTCATTAATTGTCCAAACAAATACTTGTTTATTATTATGATGTGCCTGTAAAACTAAATTTGGACGATATGAAAAGTCTTCGATGACAAAAAAGTTAATATTACTATTATTAAATTCACCGAATTGCAATGGAATAATATGTCCTGTATCAAAATAAGGTGCTTTATTTTCTAAAGCTTCCATTACTGGTAAATTTAATGACATGACTTTATATTCTTTATCAACATTTAATTTCTTCATTTCTTCAATAAAAATATCAATATAATTACTTGGTTCTTCACCATGTGGTTTTAATTCTACTAATAATTTAATATTTAATGCTTTAGCTTTTTTTACAAATTCTTCAAATGATGGAATTATACTCTTATAACCATTTTGTTCAATAGTTAAACCTACGACTTCATCATAATTCATATTTTGCACTTTTTTATCTATACCTGCTAATCGTTTTAAATTAAAATCATGGATAACAACAAATTTATGATCTTTAGTCATTATTATATCTAATTCAACATAATCTGCCTTAGCTTTAGCCGCTGCTTCTAATGCTTCTAATGAGTTTTCTACAGAATACTCAGCATAACCACGATGCGCTATTATCAACTGATGTTGATTAACTGTTGTTGAATATATTTTATATGTATTGAATACAAATGATCCTATAACCACTATTGTTAAAATAGTCATCATCATTTTTTTAGAAAATTTTGCTTCTTTTTGATGAGCTAATAATTTTTGACTCGCTTGATTTTCAGAAATTAATAATTCAACTATTGGAATAAAGATACCAAGTTTTAAAAAGATATTAGCAAAAAACATACCATAGTACATTAAACTATAAAATATACTTTCTAATACTATATTCGTGTCATCAGCATCTATACTACTGAATATAACAATAGTAATAACAAACGCAATTGCAAATAGTAATATCATAATCATTTCAAAACTAAATATTAAAGTTAGTAACTTAAACATTTTTCGACGTGTCAAACACCAACTTAATTTAATATTATCTAAAAAAGATAAATTATTAATTACTGTTAGTGGAATGACCATAATTAAACGTATATTAATATAAAATAATAAAATTAAAATACTACCATATAATATACTACCAGATGCTGTTTTCATAATTTCACCTGTTATAAATTTAGGAATATAAACTTGTTCACTTAAAAATGAACTGAAGCCTAAATTTGCTAACGGAATCATTGAAATGACATAACCTAAAAATACAAGAAATTGTTTACCTGTTAGTTGTTTTACTTTATGAAATGTATGAATAATTACAGTTTTAATTGAAAAATGCGTGTCTTTCATTTTACCATAAATCATTAACGTTAAAATTGAAAATTCAAAGAACATTAAAAACGCAATAACAAATAGAAATAAAATTAAAATAATCATTGAAAATGGATTTAATATAATTGCGTAAATTGTATCAAACGATAAATTACTTTGACCTGAAACAAATAAAACTAATTTAAACACACATGAAATTAAAAACATTCCTAGTGTCATCATAAATAATTGTAATAAACCTGCTGTAATAATATAATAAAATTTATTTTCATATAAATTTCTTAAAGAAATTTTAAATAATTTTAGCCATGAAAATGCCATATATCCTCCTTAAATAAAAAAAGTGAGAAAGTGATATTCCTTTCTCACCTTATGTTTGTTGTTAAATTTTGTATTCACTAATACTTTTCTGCATATGATAATAATCATGATTTAAAATTTTATGTTGTCCTACAACTTTAAAGTTGAATTTTTCATATAATTTTTTAGCACCTAAATTATCTTGTTCACAATTCAAGCCAACTATAAGACAAGACGTGGTAGATAAAACAAACTGTGACAATTCAGTTAATAATGCTTGTCCAATACCTTGGCCTCGATAATCGTTATCCACTACAAGTGAGTCAAGATACCATTCATCTTTCCAACCTTCTTTACCAGCAAATTGCTTAGGATAATCCATTAAATTATATTTAGGAAACAGCTTAACCATTTGCTCGTCATAAATTTCTTCATTATCAGCTGGATAACCATTAAGTAAGCCTACAATGTTATTATTAAGTTCATAAACAAGCATATTTTGATAAGAAAATCTTGTATTAGTTTGTTCAATCAATTCACAAAAAAATTGTTCACTTAAACTCTCACCTAATTTATTTAACAATGGTAATTCCATGTCTAAAAATATTTTTTTTAACAGCTGATAAATTTGTGCACTATCTGTTGGTTTAGCTAATCTAATCATTTTAAATCCTTTTCATTAATTCATTAATTTTATCAATTAATACTTCTTTTTTCATATTAAAAGTTTCACCAGTTTTTCTAACTTTAACTTCTACAATACCTTCTTCGGCTTCTTTTCCTACTAAAATACGAATAGGTAAACCGATTAGATCAGAATCGTTAAATTTAACACCCGCACGTTCTTTTCTGTCATCATATAATACATCATAACGATAAGATTGTAGTAGCGAATAAAGTTCATCTGCTAATTGTTGTTGTGCAGCATTCTTTTGATTAGCAGTTAATAAATGTAAGTCAAATGGTGCTACTTCTTTCGGCCAAATAATCCCATTTTCATCATGATGCTGTTCAATGATAGCTGATAAGACACGTGATACACCAATACCATAACATCCCATTAACATTGGTTGTTGACGCCCATTTGCATCTAATACTTTAGCATTCATACATTCAGAATAACGTGTTCCTAATTTAAATACTTGACCTACTTCAATTCCTTTAGCAAATTTCACTGGACCTGAACCATCTTCAGCCATCTCACCTTCTTGAATAAAACGCAAGTCTTCATAAGCTAATACAGAAAAATCTCTTCCAGGATTAACATTGATAAAATGATAATCATCTTCATTTGCACCACAGACAGCATTCACTAATGCTTCAACTGCGTAATCTGCATAAACTTTTACTTCAGCTGGAATATTAACCGGCCCTAATGATCCTGGATGCGCACCAAATACTTCGACAATTGTCGCTTCATCAGCCATTTCTACTTCAACAACATTAAGAAGTTTTGATAATTTTACTTCGTTTAATTCATGATCAGCACGTAGTAAGACTAAAACGACATCATCTTCATTACCTTTTACTACTAAAGATTTAATTTGTTGTTGTAAATCGATAGTTAAAAATTCAGCAACTTGATCACATGTCTTCGCATTCGGTGTGTTGATTTTTTCTAATGGCAACATCTCTATATTTGGACGTTCATATTTAAATGTGATTTTAGCACTTTCAATGTTCGCAGCATAATCACTATGATCTGTGTAAACAATTGTATCTTCTCCAATATCAGCTAAAGCCTGAAATTCATGTGTATCTTTACCACCCATATTTCCAGAATCAGCAACTACAGGTCTAAATGTTAAGCCACAACGTGTAAATATTTTATGATAAGCACCAAACATATCTTGATATGTTTCATCTAACGATGCTTCATCGACATGAAATGAATAGGCATCTTTCATAATAAATTCACGACCTCTTAGTAAACCAAAGCGTGGACGTGCTTCATCACGAAATTTTGTTTGAATTTGATATAAATTTAGTGGTAATTGTTTATATGATTTAATATCATGACGTATTAATGAAGTAATTACTTCTTCAGAAGTAGGTTGCAAAGCAAAGTCAGTACCTTTACGATCTTTTAATCGAAACATTTCAGCACCCATTGTGTCCCATCGTCCTGACTCTTGCCATAATTCAGCAGGTTGTAATAATGGCATCGTCATCTCAACAGCACTAATATCATCATGTTCTTCACGAATTATATTTTTAATTTTATTTAATGTGCGTTGTGCTAAAGGTAAATAACTATAAACACCAGCAGCCACTTGTTTCACTAAACCAGCTTTCAATAATAATTGATGACTGATTGCTTCAGCATTTGAAGGTACTTCTCTTAATGTTGGTATTAATAATTTACTCTGTTTCATTTGTTAACTCTCCTTTATTTTCCAAAAAATACATATTGTATATCGTTCCATGTAACTAAGATCATGACTACAAATAATATAGCTACGAATCCTAATGTAATATATGCTTCAATTTTTTTATTTACTGGTTTTCTAAAAATAGCTTCATAAATTACAAAAACAATTCTTCCACCATCTAAAGCAGGTATAGGTAATAAATTCATAATTCCTAAATTCACACTTAAAATAGCCACCCATTTAGCTAAAACTAATAAACCATTACTTGCTGCCTCTGAAGTAACTTTATAAATACCCACTGGTCCAGCTAATTGATTCAATGAGAAACCACCTGTGAAAATACTTTTAAATAACAAACCTACACCTATAAAAATTTGCGTACCATATGTCCACATATCAATAAAACCTTGTTTCACTACTAAAATAGCATTATGTTCACGCATCGCTTCAATTCCTAAAATAGCTCGTGACTTTGTTGTTTGTTTATCTACTTGTTGTTCAATTATTTTAGGTGTTATATCAACTGTTTTTAATTGTCCTTGATGATTATACTCAACTTTTACATTTTGCTTATCGTTGACTTGTGACATTGCTTTTCCAATATCTTGCCAAGAATTAATTGGCATACTATTAATTTTTGTAATATTATCAGATATAACTAAACCAGCTTGTTTTGCAGGTGAATCTTCTACAAAACCACCAATCTGCGGACTAGTTGAGGGTACACCTTGTATAATAGAAATACCCAGAAAAATAATTAATGCTAAAACAAAATTCATCAATGGTCCACCAAATAAAGTTAAAAACTTTTGTAATGGTGTTTTAGATGTAAAATGACGATAACGTGGTGCAATCTGTTCAGGTGCACCATGTTCAATTACAACTGCTGTAGGGGAAACCTTATAATTTTTTAATTGATGTTCAAATTCTTCTGTCACTAAACCAGTAATTATTAATTTATCAACTAAATCCGCTTCTTTAAATTCAATAATAACATCAACGTCATTATGTGCATATTGTTGATCAACATAAATTTTTTGTACGACTTGCTGCTCATCAAGTTTTAAAGCTAATCGCATACCTGGTTTTAATTCTAATTGCTCACCAGCATCCATTTGGCCTGCCATTTTAACATAACCACCAACTGGTAATAGACGAATCGTATACAAAGTCTCACCATATTTTTTTTGAAATATTTTTGGACCCATACCAATAGCAAATTCATGACACATAATACCTGCTCTTTTCGCAAAATAAAGATGTCCCCATTCATGTGCAATAACAACAATACTAAAAACTAGAATAAATATTAACAAATTTTGCATAATATAGTTAGTCTTCCTTTCTGTCTTTTTTAATTTTTTCAGCAACACTTTGTCGTGTTATTGCATCAATCTCTATAATTTGTTCTAATGTAGGTTCAGCAATCCACTGATGTGTTGTCATCGCCCACTCGATATAATGCTCTATCTCTATAAATTTAATTTTCTCTTGTAAAAATGCAGCTACAGCTTGCTCATTAGCTGCATTTAAAACAGTTGGCATTGAACCACCTTTTTTTCCAGCTTCATAAGCCATTTTTACACAAGGAAATCTTTCCATGTCTAATGTTTCAAACGTCAAATTTTGCCATTTTGTTAAATCTAATTTCTCACCATTCAATGATAAGCGTT
The DNA here is from genome assembly GCF_058895785.1 of Staphylococcus sp. B1(2026). NCBI lineage: Bacteria > Bacillati > Bacillota > Bacilli > Caryophanales > Staphylococcaceae > Staphylococcus > Staphylococcus sp. B1(2026). Next base: position 67,003 of record NZ_JBZXTS010000004.1, on the reverse strand, counting down.
GTGGATAACTTAGTGCATATTGAATTGGCATACGCATATCAGGCGTGCCTAATTGTGCAATAACAGATGTATCATCAAATTCTACCATTGAGTGCACGACACTTTGTCGATGAATAACGACATCAATGTCTTGATAAGGCATATTAAACAACCAATGTGCTTCAATAATTTCTAATCCTTTATTCATCATTGTTGCAGAATCAATTGTAATTTTTGCTCCCATTGACCAATTAGGGTGATTAAGCGCTTGTTCTACGGTAACATTTTTTAATTGTTCTCTTGATAAATCTCTAAAACTTCCACCTGACGCTGTCAAAATAATTTTATTAACCGTCGCTGTATTTTCACCATTTAAACATTGAAAAATAGCACAGTGTTCACTATCAACTGGTAAAATTTTTACATTATGTGCTTTTGCTTTTGCCATTACAATATGACCGGCTGTCACTAATGTTTCTTTATTTGCCAAAGCAATATCTATGCCTTTTTCAATCGCTCGAATTGTAGGCAATAAACCTAAACTTCCTACAACTGCATTGACCATCAAGTCTACATTTTGATATGTAGCTACATGAACTAATCCTTCTAAACCACTTAAAACAACTGTTTGTGGATATTTTTTTTGTAGTGCTTCAGCATCTGTCGATTCTTTTACAGCTACAAGTTGCGGTTTAAATCGCTGAATTAAATGTTCAGCATAATCTATATTATTTCCTACTGAAAATGCAATTAAGTTAAATTGATCTTTATGTTGAGTTAAAACATCTATAGTTTGTTGACCAATCGAACCACTTGCACCTAATAAACTTATATTTTTCATATTTATCTTCCTTTAAAAATATTGTCTAAGTAAATCTAAATTGGGTAACAATATTGGTATAATATTTAATGTAATACATACAAATAAAGTTGAATCAAATCTATCTAAAATACCCCCATGACCTGGTAATATTGCACCACTATCTTTAACATCAAATTGTCGTTTGATAGCAGATTCTACTAAATCTCCAAATTGTCCTAAAACACTTAAAATAATTGCCATCATTATCATTTGAAATAAATTAAGGTAAGTAAAATAGTCTAGTAAATAAAATACGACTGATAAAACGACAGCACTTAACACACCAAATAGTGCACCTTCTACAGATTTATTAGGACTGATAACTGATAATTTTGTTTTACCAAAACGACGTCCTCCAAAATATGCACCTGAATCAGTCACCCAAATTAAAAATAATGTATACATCACTAAATATAATCCTTGTAATCGTGTTAAATATAATGCATAAAATCCAAAACTAATATACATTGTCATTAATAAACAATAACCTGCTGTCATTAAAGAAATACGGTTACGACTAAAAACAATAGCGATTAACATTAAAAAAATCACTAATATGATTAAGCGTATCCCTGAGCCATACCACGGTGAGATTGGTAAATAACTTGTAAAAATAACAACTAATAATATATATGATAATAATGAAATACTAGACATGATTTTGATATTTGCTATTTTTAATGCTTCATACACTCCAACCATCGCTAAAATTCCACATACACAAAGTGTATAATAACCGCCCAAAATAATAATTGGAAGAAAGAGTGACATAGCAATTATTGCTGTGATAATTCTAGTTTTCATATTTTACTTCTCCTTTATTTAAACCGCCAAATCTGCGTTGTCTTTTTTGAAATTCAACTAAGCATTGATAAAATTGTTGTTTATCAAAATCTGGCCATAACACATCTGTAAAAATAAATTCTGAGTAAGCAATTTGCCATAATAAAAAATTAGAAATTCTAATTTCACCAGAAGTACGAATCACTAAATCTGGATTAGGTAGATCTGCTGTTAGTAAATTAGTTTGAATTGTTTCTTCTGTAATATCATCTATTAAAATTTCATGATCTTTAACTTGTTGTGCAATTTGCTTCACAGCTGTCACAATTTCAGCCCTACTACCATAGTTCAATGCAAAATTTAATATTAATCCTTTATTATTTTGTGTTTGTTGACACGCTGCTGTCACTGATTTCAACGTATGTGGTGGTAATTGTTCAAGATAACCAGTCATAATAACTTTAATATCTAATTCCATTAATTCTGGAATAAATGATTCGAACATTTGTTGTGGTAATTTCATTAAAAAATCAACTTCATCTTTCGGACGACGCCAATTTTCTGTAGAAAAAGCATAGACTGTCAATACTTTAATATTTAATTGACTAGCGACACGTGCAATATGTTTTATCGTTTTCATGCCTTCATAATGTCCTTTAACACGCGGCATTAATCTCTTTTCCGCCCAGCGACCATTACCATCCATAATAATTGCAACATGTTGTGGTAAAGGTTGAGATAATAACTGTTGAACTGTTATCTCTTGTTCTTTTATTGGTTCTTTTTTAAACCATCTAAACATGATTTTCCTCCATCGCATAATAATCCTAACTTACAGTATACCATAACTTTTTATTTGTGACACTGCTTTAAGCAATCCACCAAAATAATATCACACCAAAAATAAATGTCACTACACAATAATAAATTAACGATTGATATTGTTTCATCATAATTTTTTCATAAATTTCAAAACAAAAAGTTGAAAAAGTAGTTAATGAACCACAAAATCCTACAACAAAAAATAATTCATTACTTTGTGGAAAAAAACATAATATTATTGCTAAGCTAATACAACCTATTATATTAGCCAGTAATGTTCCTAAACCATGTTTAATTTTATTATAATTAGATAGTAAATAACGTATAGCACTCCCTAACATGGCCCCTATTGCAATAGCTATCATATAGAATCTCCTTTAATAAAAACATTAACAATATATCTAGCTAAGAAAATCATTAATAAACTACCTACCATAGTTATTAACAAATATAATATACCTAACACTAGACTCATTTTAGTTAGTTGCACAAATTGCCAATTAAAAGCAGATAAAGTTGTAAAGCTACCACAAAATCCTGTTGCTAAAAATCGCTTTAAATTAATTGACCACTGTGGCTGCCAAATAAAATTAATCATAGCTAGAATAAACGTTCCTACAAGATTAACAATCATGACACCTTGCCATGCCATTGGTAATATCAGACCTATACCATATCTTGTTAGTGCACCTACTATCGCACCTACTATTACAAATAACATCGTCTACTCCTTTTCAATTATTTAATATACATTATACCATAAGATTTAGTTATTATTTTCAGATTTTATACTATTTTAAATCGTTTTTTTTATGTATAATGAGAGAGTACAACTATCTTATAGGAGGTTGATAACATAGAAGAACATGTTTATATTAAAGTCATTGGACGTGTTCAAGGTGTAGGTTTTCGTATCTCTACTCATAAACTCGCCTTATTACATCACATTGTTGGTACTGTTAGTAATTGTGAAGATGGTAGTGTTGAAATTTACGCACAAGGTCCTATTGAACAACTTAACCTATTTATTGACAAAGTTATTAATGGTGCATCGCCTTATTCTAAAGTAATTCATTCTACAATCAATCAATTACCATTAACAAATTATAATCATTTCAAAATTATCAAATAAGGAGATAGTCATGAATTTCATTAAATCTTTAGGTATTGCACTTGTTGTTAGTACTCTATTTTCTTCCATTTCTTATTTGTTCTTAAGAAGTGATTGGTTAAGTATTATTTTATTTTTTATAACATTTGGTATTGTAGCTACTATTAGCCAACGTACTTTCAATATTAAAACCGCACAACAACAAAATATTGGTTTAAGAGATATTGAATTCACAAAAAATAAAATTAAAGCTTCAGTCGCATTAAAAGAAAAGTTTAATCTAATTAAACGTCAAAGAATAGCACCTCATAAAAGTAAAATAGTTTACGATATCATCACTTTATGTGATAATATTTTTAATAAGATTGAACAACAGCCTTTATTATACTATGGTAATGAATTATTTTTCTTAGAAGAAATGCCTTTAGCCGATAGTTTAATTGAACAAATCTTAGCAAAACAAAATATCGAAGAAGATGCTATTCAAATAAAACAATTACTAACATTATTAGAAACTAGACAACAATCTGTTTTAAATAATAGCACTTTAGATGAACACACAGCTTTAGCACTACTAAAAGAACGTACTAAACAAAATCAACAACAAGTTGAAGCACAACAAATTAAAATAAAACAACATTAGGAGATTAACAAATGAATGAACAAAAAAATCAATCACTAGGACAAATACCTGAAACACCTACTCAAGTTCAACCATCAACAGTAGATGATTTATTAGCTAATCCATTTGGTCCAACTGAAGCAACAAAAAATACAACTGAAACAATTAATAATGACCAACTAATTAATCAATTATCTTCGGATGAACAAGATAAGGCTAGACAAATTGCAGCACAAATTAATCCAGGTGATTCAGATGGTATTTTACAATACGGTACTGCAGCACAAGCTCAACTATCACAATTTGCAGACAGTATGTTAAAACAAGTACAGTTACGTGATGTTGGACCAATTGGTGATACATTACAACAATTAATGGGTAAATTACAAAGTGTTGATCCTAATGAATTAACACAAGAAGATCAAAACTTTTTACAACGTCTTTTTAAACGTGCAAAAGCATCTATTAATGAAATTACATCAAAATATACGGATTTAAGTTCTCAAGTCGATAAAATTTCATTTCAATTAGAACAACATAAAAATGCTTTACTAGGTGACATCCGTACATTAGATGACTTATATGAAAAAAATAAAGATTATTTTACAGCATTAAATATTTATATTGCTGCTGCTGAAATTAAACGTGATGAATTACAACATGTTACATTACCACAACTACAAGCTGAAGCTGAACAATCACAAGATCAGATGAAAGTGCAAGATGTGAACGATTTATTACAATATATTGATCGTTTAGAAAAACGTATTTATGACTTGAAATTAAGTCGTCAAATGGCCATTCAACAAGCACCACAAATTCGTTTAATACAAAATACTAACCAAGCTTTAGGTGAAAAAATTCAAAGTTCTATTTTAACAGCCATTCCATTATGGAAAAATCAAATTGCTATTGCTATCACATTACTTCGTCAACAAAATGCTTTACAAGCACAACGTGCAGTTACTGCAACAACCAATGATTTATTAAAACGTAATTCTGAATTATTAAAAACTAATGCTGTTACTGCGGCTAAAGAAAATGAACGTGGTATTATTGATATTGAAACATTAAAGAAAACACAACAAGATATTTTAGATACCATTCAAGAAACATTATCTATTCAACAAGAAGGACGTCGTAAACGCCAAGAAGCTGAAGCTGAATTAGTTAGAATGGAAAATGAATTAAAAGAAAAATTACTAACACAAAAATAAAAAATAAATCTGAGAAAATTAATTGCTTTTCTCAGATTTATTTTTTATTATTTTAAATATTTTTCAGAATTTGCTAAATGTACATCATAATCTGGTGTGAATAAAAATTCAAATTTACCTTGACCTGTTTTATATGAGATAAAGTAAACATCATTTGTCGATACATGATTATCCATTAGTAGTTTATTTGGATTAATTGTTGCTTGATAAGCAACTAAACCTGGACTACCAATTGGACCTACAGGAAAACCATAATTTTTATAAGTATTATATGGTGAATCCGTTTGTAATTCATCTAAAGTTAGTTCTTTATTTTCATTTATTGCATATAATACTGTTGGATCAGTTTGTAACATCATATGCTGATCTAAACGATTTAAAAATACTGAAGCAACATGTGCCATGTTAATCTCTGAAGCACCACTTGCTTCTTTTTCGATAATTGAAGCAAAAGTAATAAATTGATGAATTGTCAATTTACTTTCTTGTCCTTGAATTTTAATTGTTTCTCCTCCAGCTTCGTTCCAAATTGGCATAACATTATGATATGTTGTTTCTACCATTTTAGTAATCATATCCTGTGCTGTTAATTTATCTGAAACAAAACCGTATGTTGCTGGGAATAAATAGCCTTCCAAAGGATAACGAATATCACTATTAAAAATGTCTTCTGTAATTAATTCTGGATATTTTTTTTGTAATTCTTTTAGAAAGTATTCGTCTTTACTTACTTCAATAAATTCTTCACTAGAAATGCCTGTTTTACTTTCAACAATTTTAGCTATTTCTTCTAAATTTTTACCTTCTGGAATAACAAATTTTATATCTTCTTCTTTTATATTGCTTGCTGTTAATTCATCTAAAATTTCTTTCACTGACATAGATGGTGATAAGGTGAATTTACCTTGTTGCATATTGGATGCATTATTGAATTTAACATAATATTTAAATATTGACGCGTTTTTTACCAAATTATTTTTTTGTAAAAGTTCACCAATATCAGTAGAAGTTGCTCCTGGTGGGATTTCTACTACTATTTTTTCTTGGCTTGATTTATCTACTGGATTTAAACCACTCTTAATATAACTACCTATCGCAGCAACACCTATTAACATAATAGCAATTATAGTTGTAATAATATAAGAAGCAATTACACCTGAACGTCTTTTTATTGCTTTTTGTTTTTTCAAATTTCTATTAAATTTTTTCTTATCCATTTAAAACTCCTTGCTTATAATAAAGAGAGTGGGAAAAAGTCAATTAAAATTGTTGCTTCTTCCCACTACTCATAATTAATGTTTCATTCCACATTGACAACTAGAATCATGACCGTCATGAGATTCTTCGTTATCGTCTGAAGCATACAAAGCACCAACTACTTGTTCTACCATATCCCATTCTTCATCTGTTGTTAATGGTTCAAAACGATCTTCTTCACCATTTTCACCTTTAATAAATATCATTGGGAAAATTTCTATTTCTTCTTCCTCTTCTGAAATGTTTTCTGTTAGAATATAGTAATTTTTATTATTTTCTGGATTAACGAAATCTAAAATTTTTCTATATAATACTTCATTACCTTCTTCATCATGCAATGTAAACAATATTTCTTCTTGTGATACATTTAACTCTTCATTCATTATTAATTACCTCTTTCATTTTTATTAATTGATACTATCTAAATAGCCTTGTAAGATAAAAACAGCTGCCATTTTATCAATAACTTTCTTTCTTTTTTTTCTTGAAACATCAGCTTCAAGAAGCGTACGTTCTGCTGCCATCGTAGATAAACGTTCATCCCACATAATAATCTCAATATTATTGTCTTGTTGCTGAATCAATTGACCATAATATTTTGCTGCTTCACCACGTTCACCTATTGTATTATTCATATTTTTAGGTAACCCTACAACAACTTTATCACAATTATAAGTTTTAATTAATGACATAATTTTATCAATCTCAAAACGTTCTGCTTGTTCATCAATTTGAATTGTTTCAATACCTTGAGCAGTCCAACCAAAAGCATCACTTATTGCAACACCTACTGTTTTAGATCCTACGTCTAAACCCATTATTTTATTTTTTAACATTATTCTTTAAATGCTCCTCTAAATAGAATTGAACAATCTTTTCAACTACATCATCTCTATCTAACTCTCTTATTTTACTACGGGCATCATTATAACGTGGAATATATGCTGGATCACTTGATAGTAAATAACCTACGATTTGGCTAATCGGACTATATCCTTTCTCACTTAACGATTGATAAACTTCAGTTAAAACTTCTGCTACCTTATCATTATCATTAGGCATTTCAAAAGAAAACTGCATTGTATCATCAAAATTTTTTGACATAGTTACCACTCCCTCTATATAAATTCATTAATTATATGATTTCGTAAATATCTAAATTAGATATCAAGATATGTTCATTCTACTATAAAAGTAATAGTTTGTAAAACTATACTACTTTATTATTTTCAAATAGAAGTGACGTAAGCCATCACTCCTATTTAATTTATCATATTTTAGATAGCCAATATATTTTTTACTTCTGCTAAAGCTTCTTTAATTTTACTAATATCTTTAGCACCTGCTTGTGCCATATCTGGACGGCCACCACCGCCACCACCACAAATTTGTGCTGCTTGTTTAACAATCTGACCTGCTTGGTATTGTGAAGTTAATGTTTTATCAACTGAAGCAACAAAATTCACTTTACCATTAATTTGAGCAGCTAAAACAATAATAGCTGGCGCAATTTTCACTTTAAAATCATCAATCATTGCTCTTAAATGATTCATGTCTGTAGCTGAAACTTCAGTAACTAAAATATTAATATCATCACGAGAAACTACACTTGATAAAATATCTCCTGCTTCTAATTGTGTCAGTTTGACTTGTAATTTTTCTTTTTCTTTTTGTTCTTCTTTTAATTGATTTTGTAATTGTACAACTTTATCTGTAATTTGTTGACGTTTTGCTTTGATTAATTGACCAATTTTATTAATATCTTGTGTATCATGTGCTAAAAATTCAAAAGCTGCTTTACTAGTCACTGCTTCAATACGTCGAGTCCCTGCACCAATACCACCTTCTGAAACAATTTTAAACAAACCAATTTCAGAGGTATTTGTTACATGAATACCACCACAAAATTCTAATGAATATTCATCAATTTCAACAACACGCACAATATCACCATATTTTTCACCAAATAAAGCATTAGCACCTTTTTTCTTAGCTTCTTCAATAGGTAATACTTCTGTGATAACTGTAATAGCTTGCCATATTTTTTCATTAACTTGTCGCTCAATTTGTTGTAACTCTTCTTCAGTTAAGGCACTAAAATGAGAAAAATCAAAACGTAAACGTTCAGCTGTCACTAATGAACCTGCTTGATTAACATGTGTGCCAACAATGTTTTTTAATGCTGCATGTAATAAATGTGTAGCAGTATGATTTTTAATAATTGCTAAACGTTGATCACGTGCAACTTTTGCTGATACAGTTGCATCGATTGTTAATTGTCCAGAAATCACTTTTACTGTATGTAAATGTTGACCATTTGGTGACTTTTGTACATGTTCTACATGTAATGTCACCTGATCATTTGAAATAACACCTCTATCTGCAACTTGACCACCACTTTCAGCATAAAATGGTGTTAATGATAGTATAATTTGTGCTTCATCACCTTCTGATAGTTGTTCAACTAATTGACCATCTTTAATTATTGCATTCACTTGTGCTGTTTCTTGTAATGATTGATATCCAGTAAATTCAGACGCAACTGTTAAATTTTTCAAAACTTCTGATTGTACTTGCATTGATGAACTATCTTTACGTGCTTCTCTAGCTCTTGTTTTTTGTTGATCCATTGCTAATCTAAAACCGTCAACATCAACCGTTAAACCAGCTTCTTTAGCATATTCTTCAGTCAATTCAATTGGAAAACCATATGTATCATATAACTTAAATGCTTCTGTTCCAGCAATGATTTTTGTTGTTGATTTTGCTTCACTAATTAAATTATTTAGAATTGTTTCCCCTTCCTGTAATGTCTCATGGAAACGATCTTCTTCATTTTTAATTACACGTTCAATAAATTCTTTTTGAGCTTTAACATTTGGATAGTAACTTTCCATAATTGTTGCTACTTCATCAACTAGTAAATACATAAAGGCTTCTGTTAATCCTAACATTTTACCATATCTTACTGCACGACGTAATAAACGACGTAATACATAACCACGTCCTTCATTGGAAGGTAAAGCACCATCTGCAATTGCAAAAGCTACTGTACGTGTATGATCAGCAATAACCTTAAAAGCAATGTCTGTTGCTTCACTAGCTAAATATTTACGACCTGATAATTTTTCAGTTTTTCTAATAATTGGAATAAATAAATCAGTATCAAAATTAGTTGGTACTTCTTGAATTACTGAAGCCATACGTTCAAGCCCCATACCTGTATCAATATTTTTAGCAGGTAATTCTGTATATGTACCATCTGGATTATGATTATATTGTGAGAAAACAATATTCCAAATTTCTAAAAATCTATCATTTTCTCCACCTGGATACATTTCTGAGGCAGGTGAAGTTGTATCTGTTTCTTCTCCTCGATCATAGAAAATTTCTGAATTAGGTCCTGAAGGTCCTTCACCAATATCCCAAAAGTTACCTTCAATTCGGATAATTCTTTCTTCTGGTATTCCGATAATATTATGCCATATATCATAAGCTTCTTCATCTTCAGGATGAATAGTTACTGATAATTTTTGTGGTTCAAAGCCAATCCATTGTGGTGATGTTAAAAATTCCCATGCCCATTCAATTGATTCACGTTTAAAATAATCACCTATAGAAAAATTACCTAACATTTCAAAAAATGTATGATGACGTGCTGTTTTTCCTACATTTTCAATATCGTTAGTTCTAATTGATTTTTGTGCATTAGTAATTCTTGGATTTTTTGGTATTTCTCGACCATCAAAATATTTTTTTAATGTTGCTACACCTGAATTAATCCATAATAAGGTAGGATCATCTAATGGTACTAAAGAGGCACTCGGCTCGATAGCATGTCCTTTTGTTGCAAAAAAATCTAAGTACATTTGACGTATTTGTTCACCTGTTAATTTTTTCATTATTATTCTCCTTATAAAATTAAATATAAAAATCCCTATATGCCTTTAGCATATAGGGACGAATTGATCGCGGTACCACCCTAATTAATTATTGTTACCAATAATTCACTCAATCTTTATTAACGCTAAAGTCACGTCTTGTTTTGCAAGAAAATAAATTAATAAAAGCAGCAAAATTATAAATAACTACTAGTTTTCAGCCACCACTAGCTCTCTAAAAATATATTTATAATTTTTTCTTTTCAATTAATTATACTGTACACTTAATCATATCGTCAATTATTAATCTAATAATTTAAATTTTTTCAACCCCATTAATATAATCAAAATTAAAACAAGTACGCCCCCACCAAAAATAGCTTTTTTAGTAAAGCCGTTATCTTGTTGAACAAGTTTCTTAGTTACTTTTTTCTTGTATTTTGATACAGGCTCACTAACTTTTTGTTTCGCTTTTTTTACTTTTTCTTTATTTTTATTTTTAACAGCTTGTTTTGAAGAAACTACTTCTGAACTAATCTCAACTACATTTTCTTCACTAGAAGTTGTTTCAGTTGATGTTGTTTCTTGAACACTAGTTTCTTCAGTTGGTGTAACTTGGGGTGTCTGTGTAGGCTGAGGTGCTGGTGTTTCTACAATTGTAGGTTGTACTACTTCTGGTGCTACTGGTACAACATGCGTTGTGTTATTTGTTGATGGTTGTGTGATTTCAGCAGGTGTTTCTTCAGCTGGTGTAACTGAAACAGTTGGTGTTTCTACAACTGCTGGTGTTTCAGTTGTTGTTATAGGCATATCTGGCAATACCTCATCTGCTAACACGGTTGATGTTGTTACACTCATACTTAACATTAAACTTGTAATAATTTTAAATTTTAACTTCACGTTACATGCCTCCATGATTATTTTTCAAATTTTCTTTATAAATTTCATCTCTATTTGGAAATACTCTATCAATACGGATTGGTCTTAATTGCTGACTAAACTTAGTAACAACAATCTGTTCTGTTATAGCTGTTAGAGCCAATTCACCATTTTGTTTATACACTTCATAGGCAAATGAAATACGTAATGAATTATATTTTTCTATCCAAGTAACAATTTTAATAACTTCACCTATAACGATATTTTGTTGATAAGTTAACTTCAAATCAATAATAGGTGTTTCATATCCTGCACGATCATATTCTAATACATCACAACCTAATGTATTCATATAATTAGTACGTGCAAATTCAAACCATGATAAATAATTAGTTGATGATGTTATACCTAATTTGTCACTGTCACTCTGTCGTACTTCTAAACTTATTTCATGTTGATACATCAGTTCCTCCTTGATAGTTATACATTTACAAATATACCATTTATATGATAATAGATTATAGTATTAAGCTCAAGTATTTTAACTATTATGTAACAATAAAATATAAAAATCTTCACAAATATAACACTTGTGAAGATTTTTAACGATTATTTAACTACTGTTTTAGATAAAATTATACCTAATACAAAACCAATGACTAAAAATACAATCCATCCTAAACCATATTGAGCTAGTGGTAATGTTTCAACAAAGAATGACTTAATACTTTCTGGTACACTAAATAACTTTGTAGCATCTGATAAAGCAAAGATACCATCATATAATGCTGGAATAATAGTTAAGGCGATTGTTGTTTGATAAACAATGCGTGCCCCATTAAATAATTTATCTGTAAAAGCTAAAAATATAATAGCAATTGTTAATGGATATAAGAATAATAAAACTGGTATAGACCAATTGATAATCGCACTTAAACCACTAAAATAAATAATAGTAGAAACTAAAGTAAATATAGTACAAAAAACTTTATACGATAATTGTGGTAATAATTTAGAAAAGTATTCTGAACAAGAAGCAACTAAACCTGTTGACGTTGTTAAACAAGCTAAAAATACAATTAATCCTAAAACAATCGAACCAAAACTACCTAAAAAATGAGTTGCTGCACTATTCAATACAGTCGCACCTGAAACAACATTTTCACCTTGATAAAAAATATCTTCTTTTAATGTGAATAAAGTTTGTGCTGTTGCACCGATACGTGCTACAAAAATGTACACTAAAGCTAATAATGATACGCCAATAACTCCTGATTTTAATGTTACAACAGCAACTTCTTTATCACTTTTAGCACCAAATTGTTTAGCAGCATCTACTACAATAATAGCAAATACTAATGATGCTAAAGCATCCATTGTCCCATACCCTTGTAAAATACCTGCAAAGAATGGAATTTTTGCATATTGATCTGATAAATTTGAACTTGCATTATAAGCTGTACCTATTGAACCTATTGGATGTACAAATGACATCACCACTAAAATAATAATAACTACTAATAACATTGGTGTTAAATATTTTCCAATATTATCAGCAATTTTACTCGGCGTAACAGCTAACCAATAAGTTATACCAAAGAAAATTATTGCATAGATGATTTTAACGATTAAATTATCACCAAAAATTGGTGTAATTGCCATTTCATAAGATACTGACCCTGTTCTTGGAATAGCAAAGAATGGACCAATTGTTAATAGTAATGCTACAGTAAAAAAGATACCATAACCTTTAGATACACGTGAGGCTAATTCTTCTAAATTAGCAGACCCTGAGTAACCAATTGCTACTACACCTAATAATGGTAAAGTAACACCTGTAATACAAAAACCTATTACAGCTTGCCATACGTTACCGCCAGCATATAGCCCTAATAGTGCTGGGAAAATCAAATTACCTGCACCAAAAAACAATGCAAATAACATAAACCCAATAATAAATAATTTTGATGTTGTTAATTTATTATTCATAAAGACTCCTTCTATTAATGAAATATAAACAATTTCTATAATTGTATAAAAATAAGAATACAAGAATATTTCTTATTTGTCAATAAATTTTATTGAATTTTCTGAATAATTAATAGTAAATTATATTAAATTAATAATTAGCTATTCTAATAAAAAAAGCCCTTGGTAATATTAACTAAAATTAATAATTCTCGTTAATATTATCAAGAGATTCATATGAAACGTTCTAATTCTCTTCGTCTATCTCAAAATTTTCATTATATTCATCTAAAAATGCAATGATACGATTTAGTGTTGCTACATCTTGTTCTGTAAATTCTTTCATTGCTTCTTTAAGAATATTTTCATAATAACTATAGTAAATTTCTACAGCTTTCTCACCTTTTTCAGTTAACACTGCTCTAACAAAACGTTTATCAAATCTATCACGTATTCTAGTCACATAACCTTTTTTCACAGTTTGATTAATTAAAGTTGTTAAAGTACCTAATGTAATATTTAATTCAAAAGCTAGATCACTCATAATTGGTTTTTCTAATCTAGAAATAATACCTATCAATCTCATTTCAGTTAATGTCATTGTCTTTAATCCATGATGATTCAACATTTTTCTTTCATTAGCATAAATACCATTTGATACTTGTAAAAAGTCAACAATTAATTGTTTTACTACTTGATCTGATGTTTCCATTTTATCCACCTATCTTTCTTGTTAATAACATTATATTTTGTTTTATTATCTATATTTACTGTAAATTAATCCTAAAAAATAAAAACTTGCTTCAATTGCTGTAATATAAAAAGTAACAGGTAATAAAGTATAATAACTTAAAATTAAACCTAACCATACGCCAATCATTGCAAATACTACAGACAATACAATCATTTTTGGTAATGTATGTACAAATAATCTAGCACTAGATGCGGGCATAGTTACCAATGAAAAAACTAATAATGCACCAATAATTTGTACTGTAATACTCACCGATATTGATAGTAAAATTAAAAAACCAATTGATATTATCGTTACTGGTAATCCAGCAGCTTTAGCACCTACTGGATCAAATGAATCAAATTTTAAATAACGATAAAATATAATAATAATAATAATAACCATACTGGCTAGACATAAAATACTTTTAACTTGTTGAGCACTAATTCCTACCACACTACCGAATAGAATATTTGTTGCATAGGCAGAAGATTTTGACGATAATGATAAAAATAAAATACCTAAACCTAAAAATACACTTAACATTACACTTACTGATGCTTCTCTGCGATATAAGTTTACTCCCATGCTACCTATAGCTAATGAAATTAAAATTGTAAATAACATTAACCCTAAAATAGGATCCCATCCAATAAATACTGCAAAGGCTGCTCCAGCAAAACCAACATGAGAAAATGTATGCGAAATAAAAGATAAATTTCTCGCCATAACAAACACACCAATAATACCACACATTAAAGCAATAATGGTACCTGCCATAAATGCATGTTTCATAAAATCAAGTTGAAACATGAGTATGCCCCTCCTCTGATATATGATCACAAATTTCAAAATTATTTTTTTGACATGACGATAACATCACACTTGTCTCACCATATTTATAGTATTTTCTAGTTAAGTACAATAAATGATCTGTGAATTTATCTACCATCATTATATCATGACTAACACATAACACAGTAATATTATGTGTTTTAGCAATATCCTTAACTAATTTCATCATACTATATTGTGCTTCTGGATCCAAATTCGAAGTAAACTCATCTAAAATTAATAAATCTGGTTGTTGTACTAGTGCTTGTGCTAAATATGCACGCTGTTTTTCTCCACCTGATAATTTACCAATTGATTTATTATAAAATCTATAACAATCTGTCCACTCCATCACTTGTTTTACACGTAATTTTTCTTGTTTAGTTAACCATGGAATAAATCTAGGTTTTAACCCAAGAGAAACAAAATCATAAGTAGCAAGTGGTGTTTCTTCGTCAAAATTTCTTGATTGTGGCACATAACCCATAACTACTTTAGATCTTTTTGATTCAATTATTATTTCACCACATTGATGCTGTAAAACACCTAAAATAATACGTAATAAAGTTGTTTTACCGGCACCATTTGGACCAATAATACCTACAATTGACCCTGGTTGAATAGTTAAATTGATATTGTTTAAAATCATCTCATCTCCTATTTTAAAACAAATATCTTTTAATATAAATTTTTCTAACATTTTTTCACCTGGTTTTTTATAATTAAAAAGTTAATTTACTTTTTTAATGATTATATCATATAATCTCATTTTAATCAAAATGATTACGATTTATTCTTGATTTTTTATTATTAATAACATTTTTTAGTTATTTCTACCTATTTTCTAATAAAAATAATGAATATTGACAAAACTTAATCAATATTCATTATTTTATATTATTTTAAATTAAATGTATCGCGTGCAATCATTACTTCTTCATCAGTCGGAATAATTAATGCTTTAACTTTCGAATCTGACGTTGAGATAATACGTTCTACACCACGACAATTATTTAATTCATCATCGATATGTACGCCTAAGAATGATACACCTTCAATAACATTTTTACGTGTTTCAGCTGAGTTTTCTCCAACACCTGCTGTGAATACAATTGCGTCTACACCGTTCATCGTTGCAGCATAGGCACCAATATATTTTCTAATTCTTTCATCAAATACATCTAATGCATCTTGTGCAGCTTGATTACCTGCTTCTGCAGCCATTTCTACATCACGTGAATCTGATGACACTTGTGATAAACCTTTCAATCCTGATTCAAAATTGAACACAGTAATTAATTCTTCAGCAGTTTTACCAGTTTTCTTCATTAAATATGGAATAACAGCAACATCGATATCACCTGTACGTGTTCCCATCATTAAACCTTGTAATGGTGTGAATCCCATTGAAGTATCTACTGATTTACCTCCATCGATTGCAGCTACTGAAGCACCTGAACCAATATGACATGTGATAATTTTCAACTCTTCAATTGGACGTTCTAATAATGCAGCAGCACGACCTGCAACGTATTGATGACTTGTTCCATGCATACCATATTTACGCACACCATATTCTGTATAATAATTTAATGGCGTTGCATATAAGTAATTCTTTTTAGGCATTGTTTGGTGGAATGCCGTATCAAAAGTTAAGACATTAATTACATTTGGTAAAATTTGTTGGAATGCACGTACTCCACGAATGTTAGCTGGATTATGTAAAGGTGCTAATTCTTCAATAGAATCTAATTTTGCTAATACTTCATCAGTAACGACTGTAGATTTATCAAATAACTCACCACCATGTACTACACGATGTCCTACACCTTCAATTTCATCTAATGAATTAACAATATTTAAAGACGTTAATTTTTCTAATAACATTTCTACAGCAAATTCATGATTTGGAATTGGTAATTTTTCAGTTTGCTTCTCTCCATTAACACTAATTGTAAAAATACCTTCTTCTAATCCAATACGTTCTACTAAACCTTTAGTAATTACTTTTTCTTCTGGCATTTCAAACAATTGAAATTTTAATGATGAACTACCTGAATTAATTGCTAAAATTTTTGTCATGTTTTATCTCCTCTTAAATTATGATAATATTTAAGTTGATTTTTCTAATATTATCTGAAATATGTTATACAACTACATTATAATTTGCATACGTTTCAAAATCAAGCTACTTATAAATATATTTAACAAGTTTTCTATGTATGATCTAGTTTATTCTATAAATTTAACTCAATCTTTATATTATTGAAAAAACTTGCTAATGCCTGCGTATTTTTTAACGATGGAATATTTGCTAAAATAACCTCTGGTTTATGCAAATCATTTGAAGAAGGTTTTTCTAAAATAACAATTGATTTTTGTGCCTGTTCATTTTTAAAAAGTGTCACTGGTAAATTTAAAATTGCTCTTAATTTTGTTTCTTCAGCAATATATTTACGTAATGTATCTGCTTCACTATCTTCTAAAAGATGTTGAGGTAAAATAAGAATTGCGTAACCACCTTGTTTTAATAAATTCATACTTTGTTCGATGAATAAATAATGACTAAAACTATGTCCTTGTTTTTTTGCTAAATGATAATGACTAGCAATATCATCATTTGGATAATAACCTACTGGTACATCCGCTATCACAATATCTTGTTTATCAATAAAAATTGGTTCTAAAGCATCTTGATGTAATAAATTTATTGGTAATTGTAAATAATCTGCAAGTAATGAACTTAATTCAACATAAAAAGTATCTACTTCTATACCTGATAATGTTACATTTTCTTCTTGTATACTTCCTATAATTGTTGCTAACAAATTACCAGTACCTAAGCCTAATTCTAACACTTTCACATGATCTAATTTATCAGTTAATAGTTGAATAAAAAATGCAATCGTATAACCTATACCATCTGGTGTCATTTGATGTTGGCTTTGTGTGACATCTTTTAAAGCTTTTAATAATAAATATTGATAAACTTTTCTTCTAACTTGTCTGTCATATTCTGAAACAATTTGATCATAGTAAGTATCAGAAAATTTAAATACCTCCACAATCGCTTCTAAGTAAGAAATATTCTGCTTTTGACTTATTTCTGTTACTTGTTTATCTAAATCATAAAATAATTTTTCTATTTTTTCCATAATAACCTCTACTCAATCTCAGGTAAATCTGACACTGTTAATGTCAATAAACTTTCTTTATCTAATTGATTACTATCAATTAATCGTTCACCTTGATTTAATTGAATTTTTTCTAAAAAGTTTCTAACTAATCTACCATTACCAAAATGTCTATCTTTATTTTCAACTTGTTTTTCAAAATACTGTTTTACAGCACGCTCAAACTTATCATCATATTGATATTGAAATTGTTGACACATTTTATTAAATATTTCGTACAATTGGGCTGCTGTATAATCTTCAAATTCAATATTAAAACCTATGCGTGATAACATACCTGAGTTAACTTCTAACATTTGTTGCATTTCATACGTGTAACCAGATAAAATAACAACTAGTTTATCACGATTATTTTCCATTTCTTTAATTAAAGTAGCAATAGCTTCTTGACCGAAATCATTTTTTCCACCTGAATATAATGCATATGCTTCATCAATATATAACACACCACCATACGCTTCTTTAATTGTATTCATCGTTTTGACAGCGGTTTGTCCCACATACTCACCAATTAAATCTTCTCTTGTAACTTCTATTAATTGGCCTCGCTTTAATACACCTGCTTCTTTTAAAATTTGAGCTACAATGCGTGAAACAGTCGTCTTTCCTGTCCCTGGATTTCCAGTAAATACCATATGTAAATTAATATTATCTTGTGGTAAATTCAATTCTTTTTTACTTATATTTAGTTGGACTCTTTTAACAATTTTTCTAATTTCTTGTTTTACTTCGTCTAATCCTACTAAAGCATCTAATTGAGCTAACAAACTATCAATATCTTTATTTTTCATTTTTTGTATATTAAAACCAAAATCATTTGCTGTTAATTCACTTAATTGCTCTTTTGTTAATGTAGCATAATCTATGCTTGCTTTATTTCGAATAGCATCATTAACCATTACTTTCATAGTGTTAGCAGCTGAAAAATAATCCGATAACTGAATAGCTTCTAATTTCATTTCTAATGCCATTTTTGCTTCTTCTGTTAATTTATAATGTGCTTGTTGCGCAAAAAAGCTAACTAATTCTATAAGTTCAGCACTAGTATAATCATCAAAATCAATAATAAAAGTTATATTTGAAGCTAATGATTTATAATGATTTAATAATACCTCTACCTTAGATTTATTAGCCGTAGCAATAAACGAAAAATTCGATTGATCATTTACATGTTTTTCTAAGGTTGCTAAAGCTTCTCGACCAAAATCATTATTATTATCTGCATTATATAATTGTTCTAAATCATCAACTAATAAGACACCTTCATTAGCTTCTTTAATATATTTATGTACTAGTGGCGCTGTTTCTCCCACATATTGCCCCACTAAATCAGCACGTGATACTTTAATAACCTTATTCGATGCAACAACATCTAAACTTAATAAAATATCAGCTAAATAGTTGGCAACAGTTGTCTTACCTACACCAGCATTTCCAACTAATAAAAAATGATAACAATGTGATTGTATAGGTAAATTTAATGTTTCATTTCTATATTTATCGTAAGCAATTGTATTTTTTATTTGTAAAATGGTATTTTTTATTTTTTCTAACCCTACTAATTTTTCTATTGAAGCAAAAGCCTCTTCGAAAGTAGGTTTTACGATTTCACCAGATTGTTCAGATTTTATTTGTTGTAATTCTTCGATATGTTGTAATTCTTGCTGTTCATTTAATTCTGCATTAATATTTGAGATTTGTTGCTGTAATATTTCTTGACGTGTCTGATCTATTTTTTCATTATTTTTAGATATTAAATCTTGTAATGATTGTGATAATTGCGTCGTCATTTTAGCAACATTATCACTCACCTTATTATAATTTGTTTTAATTTGATCTATTTTAGATGCAGAAGATGAATTTGATGTTGCAAAAAAATCGCTAAAATCATCTATTTTTTTATATTTTGGATGATTTAATGTTATTTTATTTTGCATTTGTTGTAACTGAGAATGATTAGGATAAATCATTAATGCTTGTTCTATTAAAAAATTAGCTTCATTATATTGCTGATTATCTAAGTAGTGTTGTGCTGACGCTATAATTTTATCTACTTGATTCATTGTCATTCATTCACCTCTAAATTTAAGACATAATATATTTATATGGATTAGTATTAATTGTTGATTCTATTATTTCTATATTGGATGTATTTAATACTTCTATTAATCGTTTTGATAATTCTGTTTTAACAATATGTTCTATATAATGCCCAGCATCAATAATGGCAATATCTAAATCTAAAGCATCTAATGCAGCATGATAGGTAATATCTCCTGTAATATAAACATCGGCACCTAAATTTTTTGCTTGCGAAATGAAATCACGCCCTGCACCACCTACTATCGCTACTTTGTTAACTATTTTATTCGCTGGGCCTATCATTTTAACCATCGGTGTATTGAAAGCATGCTTACATTGTCTAGATAATTCTAACAAAGTCATATTTTGTGATAATTCGCCAATTTTACCGATACCGTGACGACTGCTAGTATGTGTGACATCAATCATATGATAATTAAATTGTTCATAGTTAGATAATTCTTTTAACAATTTCATTATCGACATTAATTTATTTTCTGGTACTTTTATTACTAATTTAATTAACTTATCCGTAACATTACTAACAATTTGTTCGGATTCTTCAATTTCTATATCTTTTATACCCTCAGCTAATAACAGTGTTTTAACACTATGTAATAATTGAGATGATGATGTTTCTATCATTAATTGATATGTTATTTCAACTGCTGATGGTACTAAAACTTGTGTATGATTTAATTTTAATTGTTTAGCTAACCAGTCATTCATACCATCACTAACACTATCTAAATTGGTATGTGCAGCATATAAATTAATATTATGACTTATTAAATCTAATAGCATTTGCCCTTGAGCAGTTTGGTTAGTTATTGATTTTATACCTTTAAATATTAGTGGATGATGTGCAATAATTAAATCTATTTTTTGTTCTATCGCTTCACTTATTACAGCTGGTGTAACATCTAAAGTAACTAAAATACGTCGAACCTCATTTGTTGTTGAACCTACTAGTAAACCTATATTATCCCATTTTTCTGCTAGAGTTGGCGGTGCAATTTTTTGCATTATATTTATAATTTCATTGACTTGCATAGTAAGACTCCTTTTTCTTGCTTATATTATATTGTATCATATTCTATTACAAATATCTGTTGAAAACACTGCAAAAAAGATGAGATGAGTTAAACAACTCTTTCTCATCTTTGAACTTATTTTCTACCTAAACCCATTGCTTTTTTCATTTTTACTAATGTGGTATTCGCTACTTTATTAGCTTCTTCAGCACCTTTATCTAAAATAACATCTAATTCTGTAGAGTTATAATAGTCATAATATTTTTCTTGAATTGGTGCTAACGTCTCTACTACTACTCTAGCACAATCTGATTTAAAATCACCGTAACCTTTTCCTTCATACATTTGTTCTAATTCTGCTATCGTTTTATTCGATAAAATTGAATAAATAGAAAGTAAATTAGAAATACCTGGTTTATTTTCTTTATCGTATTTAACGATACCTTCTGAATCTGTTACTGCCGATTTAATTTTTTTCTCAATTACTTTTAAATCATCTAACAGTAAAATAAAAGATTTTTGATTATCATCTGATTTACTCATTTTTTTCGTTGGTTCTTGTAAATTCATCACACGACCACCAACTTTAGGTACACTTACTTCGGGTACTGTTAATATATCACCATAACGCTTATTAAATCTTTCAGCTAGATTTCTAGTTAATTCTAAATGTTGTTTTTGATCGTCTCCGACAGGTACGATATCCGTTTGATAAAGTAAAATATCAGCAGACATTAATGGCGGATAAGTTAATAAAGAAACACTAACACCTTCTTGTTGTTTTTTTGATTTATCTTTATATTGCGTCATACGCTCTAATTCACCAACATAAGCTAAACATTGCATTAACCAACCACCTTGAGTATGCGCAGGTACTTCTGATTGAATAAATAACTTACATTTATTTGGATCTAAACCTATTGCCAAATACAATGCTGCTAAACTTCTAATATTTTTTCTTAATTCTAGTGGATTTTGTGGCACAGTTATAGCATGTTCATCTACAATACAAAAATAACAATCATAATCTTCTTGAAGCTCTATAAATTGTTTCATAGCGCCTATATAATTTCCTAAAGTAGGTATACCCGTAGGTTGAATACCTGAAAAAATAACTTTTTTATCTTTATTTAATACCATATTCTCACTCCTTCAAAAGTAAATACAAATTTTATTATACACTATCTATAATGGCTTTTATACTATATTTTATAAATAATAGATTAACTCATAATAAAAAATATCCATCGTGTAATAAACACGAAAGATATTTTTTACTACTCTTTATTAATCTAAAATTGTAATTGTTACTGTTTGACGTCCCCATGATGAAGCATTAGCTTCTGTTCCCATAAATACATCAATAATATTACCTTGAATTGCACCACCTGTATCTGCTGCAATAGCTTCACCATAACCTGGTACATAAACACGTGTTCCTAATGGAATAACGTTAGGATCTACTGCAATAACACGTGCACCTTCGTATAATGCTGTACCATTTGCTGTAATCCCTGAACATCCTGCACAATCAGCACCGTATGCTGTTGCTTCCACAGTAATTTGACGTCCACCATAATTTGGTGTTTCTACTGGTGCTGGTGCTACAACTTCTGGTTGTGCTACATAATTATCATTAGCTACCGCTTCATATTGAACTGCTGGTACTGGTGCAACAACCTCTGGCATTGCTGGTGTTTCTACTGGTACTGCAACTTGTGATGCTACTGGTTGTGCTGTTGGTGTTGTTAAATCATAAGTTGTAACTTCGTTTGTTACTACATTTTCAGCAGTCATAATTGTACGATCTGCACTAAAAACTAAGTGTGTCCCTGGGTAGATTAAATCAGCATTAGAGATTGCATTAATTTCAGCTAATTTTTCTACTGATACATTTGTTGCTTGTGCAATTGTAAATAATGTATCACCCCATTGAATTGTATAACTTTGGTTACCATTTTCATCAACAATAATTTGTGACTGTACTTCACCCACTGTTCTTGGTGTCCATACTTCACCTTCAGCTAATGCCACTTGTCCTAATCCCATTAACATTAACGCAACACTTGATGCTGCAAATTTTGATCTAATTGATTTCATTATATATATCCTCTTTCTTATATCCTATTTTTTAATGTATGTTTACTATATCATAAATTTTTATAAAAAAAAGTAAAATAAGAGTTTTGTTATAAGCCTTTAATACTTTTGTATTAATGCTACTCAATTGTTACAGAATGATGACGTCGCGAATATTTTAATATTATTTTTATTTTTAACTATACAATAACTAGTGATATACGTATAATGTTAGTAACGGAGGTTTTAATATGAGATTTATTATAACATTATTTTGGTCATTTTGCTTTTCTTGCTTAATCACTTATATTATTAGTAATATTAATGGTAGTGATTTTAAATTAGAAACAGCTTTAGTTTTAACTTTTGTTTTTCCAGTATTTTCAATTGTTATAGGGTATATATTACCATCAACACAAAGTAATCATAGTGAGAAACATTCGTAAAATAAAAAGAATCAAGATTTTATCATTCATTGATGCTAAAATCTTGATTCTTTTTATTTAAAAATTTATTTACATTTTATTATTATAGATACGAGTAATCAACACACTTGTCAATAACATCATTAACAAACCTTCTATTAATAGTGCTGATGATGGTACTTCACCTGTAGCTGGTAATACTTTTTTATTCTTAGATGACGAGATTGTAATATTATCATTTGATATTACTTTATCTGCAGCTATCACTGCTTTTTTATTAACTAATAATGCAGTTTTACTATTTTCATTCAATAGTTTCTCTTCTGCATTTAAATGAGATACTTTTTTAGTTTTATGCTCGAAAGCAACATTTTTTATAGTAGGTTGAATATTCTTTTGAATGGCTACTTTATTCGTTTCTGTGATAGTTTTATCATTTTGAACAACTGGTGGTAATTTTGGCATTGGAATTTCCATTACAGCTGCCAATGGAATAATACGAGAATAAGGAAATTCTTTATTATATAGAGACATGTCAGCTTTTTTCAAATAATCTGCTACTTGTCTATCCATAGATAGTCCACTCTCTTCACGTACACCACCTAACATTGTATAGCCATCACCACCTACTGCAAGAAAATCATTTGTTGCCATATAATAATCTTTTGTTAAATCAAGTGGTTCAAATTGTTTTGTTAATCGATTAAACATTTCAATTTTCCATACACGTTGTCCTGGTTCTTTATTGACATCAAAATATACTTTAATTGATTTAGATGAATGTAAGAAACCACCATTACTACCTAATTGTGGTTTGCCTTGTTCATCTAAAACAAGTGTCCCATCGTCTTGTTTATCTTGTAAAGCACGTAATGCATGTTCGTACATATCTTTTACATTTTTACCTGATACTTTAATTTGCATTAATTGATTACCGAATGGTAAAACTTTGATAACATCACCTAAAGTAATTTGGCTATCTTTATTTAATGTTGTACGAATACCACCACCATTAGTAACGGCAAAATCAGACGGATGAGTAAAACCACTATAATCTTCTAACGCATCTGCAATTGCATTACCTAAATTAGTTTCTTTTGTACGCACATACTTACTTTCACCAGCTAATGTTACTTTATTATTAAATAAAAATTCTTTACCTTTTACATCGAATTTTCTTTGTGCTTCATCAACTATTGCTTGTATTTCTTCATCTGGTTGATAATTTTTAGCTACTTCTTTAGCAGATAAAATGGTTGTTTGATAATTACTTATTTGTTTATTCCTTTTATCATAATCAAATGTAATTTTACCAATATTCGCTAAATAAGCGCCTGTCTGTACTAAATGAATATTAGGTGCAATGTTCTTCTGTACAACTTGATGTGAATGTCCATCAATGACAGTGATTGCTAAGTTATTATAATCTATATGATTAGCTAATGCTTGAGCTAATCCTGTTCCTGTCTCTTCCGGTTTAGTTGTCGTATCATCTCCTAAATGAGATAAAATAGTAATAAAATCAACTTTATCTTTAATCGTATCAATTTGTTTCATTACTGATGGAATTGGCGCTTTAAATTCGACACCAACGATACCAACTGGATTTGTCTTTGTATATGTTTCTGGTGTTGTAACACCAATGACACCCATTTTTATCCCTTTCTTCTCTACAATTGTATAAGGATCATAGACTAATTTACCGTCTTTATAAACATTTGAAGTTACCATAGGGAAATTCAACCAATTTGAATCATATCCTTTAGCTATACCAAAACCAAAATCAAATTCGTGATTACCTGCAGTCATTGCATCATATCCTACAGCATTCATAGCTTTCGCCATGTCTTCTCCCTTTGATTCATTAGAGATTGGTAACCCTTGAAAAGCATCTCCAGCATCTAATACAAATACAGTTTTATTCACATCCGATGCTCTTTCACTATCAATGACTGATTTTGCACGTGCCATCCCAAATGAAGTCGCTTTACCTTTATATTCTTCATATTGTAAACGACCATGCATATCATTTGTATGTAAAATCTCAACTGATGTAACATCTGATACCTCAGAAGTTTCTTCAGACTGAACCTCTACTGCACTTATTGGCTCTGCTGTTGTAGTAACTTGCTTTTCTTCTGTAACTACTTCACTAGATACTACTTCAGTTTCTGTTGTTGTAACAATTGGTTCTGAAGTACTGTCAGCAGCAAATACTGTAGTGACTGGACTAAAAAATAATTGTAATACAACTGATAATGCAACTAAAAAAGTAAAAAGTTTTAATGATCTTAACTTTTCCAAAAACAATTCCTCCTAAAATTTATTAGTCAACATGACGACGCTAGTAATTATCTAAAGTATCATCAATATAGACATCCTTATTATAACAAATTTCTTCTATTTTATGACATAAGTTTTTAAATATATTCTTAATTATAAAAAATAGAATCGACTCATTTTCATGAATCAATTCTATTTATAATTTTAATTGTTGATGTGCTTCATTAACAACACGATGAATTGAATCTTCCCAACTCATTTTATCATTTTGAACAACTGTACTTTTATTAAAATAAGCTAAAAATTCGATGTTACCATCACCGCCTGTAATAGGTGAATAAGTTAAGCCGTGTAAAATAAACCCTATATCATTAGCAAATTCAATAATATCTGTTAATACTTTCTGATGAACTTTACTGTTTTTGACAATACCACCTTTTTCAACATTTTCTTTACCTGCTTCAAATTGTGGTTTAATTAATGCAATAACTTCACCATTTTCTACTAATATCTTAGCTAAATTAGGTAAAATTAACTTTAATGAAATAAAAGAGACATCTATCGATACAAATTGTGGTAGTCCTTCTATAAACATTTCTGGTGTGGCATATCTAAAATTTGTTTGTTCCATAACAACAACACGTTCATCATTACGAATTTTCCAAGCTAATTGATTAGTGCCAACATCTAAAGCATAAGACATCTTAACACCATTTTGTAATGCACAATCTGTAAAACCACCTGTCGAAGAACCAATATCTAACATAATTTTATCTTTAATATTCAACTCAAATGTAGTTAAAGCTTTAGCTAATTTATAACCACCACGACTAACATAAGGCATCTTTTGACCTTTAATTCTTAATTCACTTGTTTCAACAATAATTTTTTCACCAGGCTTATCTACTTGAATATTTTTATTATATACAATACCAGCCATAATACCTCTTTTTGCTTGTTCTCTTGAATCAAATAAACCTTGTTGAACACATAGTATATCCGCTCGCTCTTTTTTACTCACTTTATACCTCTATTTATTTAAAAATTGTTTAATATTTTCTTGTATTTTATCAACCGTTAAACCTATCTCATCTAATAGCTGATGACAATTTCCTTGTTCGACAAACATATCATCAATACCTAAACGTAATAATTTATTTTGACCTTTATTATCGATGATATATTCTGCAATAGCACTTGTAAATCCACCAGATAAGATTGCTTCTTCTATTGCTACAATTGGAACTTTGTTAGTTAATAATTCATTCATTATTACTTTATCTATCGGTTTTATAAATCGGCAATTAATAACAGCTACAGAAATATCTGATTTTGCTAAATAAACGGCAACTTCTGTTGCAATTTCTAACATAGGACCAAATGTCAATATAACAACATCTTTACCATGTTTTAAATATTCCCAACTTCCCCATTCAATACTATTATCCAGCAACTCATTTTCTTGTATCGTTGTGGCACCACGTGGTATACGTAATGCTACAGCTCCCTCATGTTTATGAGCAAGATGTAATAATTGACGAGTTTCAAGCATATCTTTACCTTGAATAATTGAAATATTAGGAATTGGTCTTAATAAAGCAATATCAAAAACACCTTGATGGGTTTCACCATCTTCACCAACTAATCCTGCACGATCAATACAAAATAATACATTTAATTTTTGAATTGCAATATCATGAATCACTTGATCAACTGCTCTTTGTAAAAATGTTGAATAAATGGAAACAACTGGTTTAAAATTTTGGCTAGCTAAGCCACCAGCAAAAGTTACTGCATGCTGCTCCGCAATACCTACATCAAAGATTCTTTTTGGAAATAACATTTGAAATTTTTCTAATTTAGAACCTAATAACATAGCTGGTGATACGACAACAATTTTATCATCTTTACGTGCCATTTCAATCAATTCATCACTCACAACGCTACTCCACGCTTTAGTTTGTTGTTGTTTACTTAATGTAACTGATTCACCAGTTTCAATTTTATATGGACCACAACCATGCCATATACCTCTTTTGTCTGTCTCAGCTGGTAAATAACCTTTACCTTTAGTAGTAATTACATGAATAATAACAGGTTGATTGAAATTTTTAGCACTTTCAAAAGCTTGATCTAAACTATCAAAATCGTGACCATCAATAGGTCCAATATATTTTAAACCTAGTTCTTCAAATAATACACCTTTAACTAATAGATATTTCATACTATCTTTTACTCTATTTGCTACCGAAAACATACGGTTACCTATTGTAGGAATATTATGTAAAATTTTTTCTAATTTTAATTTCGCATTCAAATAATTATTCGTACTTCTTAGACGTGTTAACATATGATGCATGCCCCCTACATTAGGTGTAATAGACATTTGATTATCATTTAAAATAATTGTCATTTTAGTACAATCATGCCCAATGTGATTCAATGCTTCGAAAGCCATTCCTCCAGTTAAAGCACCGTCACCGATAATTGGTATAACTTCATAATTTTCACCTAGCATATCTCGAGCTTTTGCCATTCCCATTGCTGCTGACAATGACGTAGAGCTATGTCCTGTTTCCCACTGATCATGAATAGATTCTTTACGTTTTGGAAATCCAGACATTCCTTGATACTGTCTCAATTTATTAAAATCTTTTGCTCTACCAGTTAATATTTTATGAACATAACTTTGATGTCCTACATCAAAAATAAATTTATCATTAGGACTATCAAAAAATTTATGTAATGCAATTGTTAATTCTACAATACCCAAATTCGAGCTAATATGACCCCCGGTAATTGAACATTGTTCAATTAAAAATTGTCTAATATCTGTACTTAATTGTTTTAATTGTGATGTTGTCAAATTTTTCAAAAATAAAGGATCTTTGATATTATTAATATTCATACTTATCTCACTCTCGAATTTTACTTTCTTAACTTTATTATATGCCGTTAAAAAATGAATTGCAATGAATATAACATATAAAACACAGCTGTATTAAAACATTTTTTATATTATTTCATAGTTTTCATAGATATTCAAATCTCTATTTTATTTTCTTAATGTATACAGTATAATCAAATTATATTACAGAAAATGAGGTGGAATAATGTTAACACATTCTTACTATCCATCACTGACTATTACAAGGTTTTTTGAACAACATGGTAAAGTTTTACATTTTAATAAAAACGATATTATTTTATCTGCAAATACGCCAGCCGACTATCTCTATTTAATTAAAAGTGGCTATGTTTATTCAAAATATCCTTTGAATAATCAACGTGATTTTTATTTATCTATTTGTCCCGAAGGGACCATCATTGGTTTGACTAATCTCTTCAGTGAAAACCAAAGCTATCTAACTACAGAAATTGCACGTACAGATGTCAAACTTATTCAATTAAAAAGAAATATTTTAGAAACAGAATTACTAATTGATTCTATTCTACAATTTGAATGGACAAGTTTTACACACCTACATCATCAAAAATTAGAACGCAGATTGTTAGATTTACTAACATTAAATAAAAAAGAAGCATTATATAGTACACTCTTGCGTTTATATTATTCTCTTAGTTTACCTTATCAAGATAGTACACACCAACGACAAGTCGTTATTGATTTAACAATGCAAGATCTAGCTTCATTAACATTTACTACTCGAGAAATGATTAGTAAATGGATGAATGATTTAAAAAAGAATCGTATCATTACATGGCAAAAAAAACGATTTATCTTTTTGGATGTTGACTATTTAAAAAAATACTTTTCAGACATTCAAAGCGCTGAACATCTTTATCAAATATTTTAATTTAAGTCCACTTACATTTTTATATTTATGCTTTTATTAGATTTTTTATGCATCATCATTGACTTTTTTATTGTTGAAAACTATACTATTAATATTCAAGTTTAAGGAGGACATATGATTAAAATTAATAATTTATCAAAAAGTTTTGGTGATAATACTGTGTTAAAAGACATTTCACTAACAGTTAATCGAGGTGATATTATCGCTTTAATTGGCCCTTCTGGTTCAGGTAAATCAACTTTATTACGTTGCCTTAATTTTTTAGAAATACCTACTACGGGTGTAATTGAATTTGAAAATCAACGTATTACTTCTAATCAGCGTCAGTTAGAAAATATACGTAAAAAGATGGGAATGGTTTTTCAACATTTCAATTTATTTCCACATAAAACCATTTTAGAAAATATTACTTTCGCACCTATTCATGTCAATAAAATTCCAATGGATATTGCTAATAAAGAAGCTTTAGAACTATTAACACGTGTAGGCTTACAAGATAAAGCCAATGATTATCCGTCTAGCTTATCAGGTGGGCAAAAACAACGTGTAGCGATTGCGAGAACATTAGCAATGAAACCCGATGTCATTTTATTTGATGAACCGACTAGTGCACTAGATCCAGAAATGGTTAAGGAAGTATTAGATGTTATGAAAGAATTAGCCGAACAAAATATGACAATGATTATTGTTACTCATGAAATAGGTTTTGCTTATAATGTCGCTAATCGTATTATTTTTATGGCAGATGGTCATATTATCGAAGATGGTACACCTCAACAAGTGATTAACTCACCTCAACATGCACGTACTCAAGAATTTTTATCTAAAGTATTGTCATCTTAATACAAAAACTGGGAAAAAATGATTAGTTTTCCCAGTTTTTGTATATTTTAATGGTTTTCTAGTATAAAAGCATGTATTTCTTCTACTACTTTCATTGGTTGTTCTAATTGTATCATATGAGAAGCTTCTTCAATAATAACTAATCTACTATTTTTAATATGACTAGCTAAATTTTGATTAGTTTCAATATTATTAATGCCATCCATTTTTCCTACTATTACTAAAGTCGGTACAAATAATTTATTAATAATATTAGCCACATCGTATTGCTTCATTGCTTCATTAGCTAATTGTATATCTAAAGATGATAATTTTATTGGTGATTTTAATTGGCGTGCCAATTGTTTAGTTTGATTTATCATTGGTGTAAAATACATATATTGATCAATAATTTTTGTTAATTGTTGTGAAGATAATTGATTAATATCTAAATTTAATTGTTCTAAAATACGTGATGTTGATGATTGTTTGCCTTCTAATTTTGAAGCAATTAATACTAATTTAGACACCAATTCTGGATATTGTAATGCAAAAGATAAGGCAATATAAGATCCCATAGAATGCCCAATTATTATGGCATGGTGAATATTTAATGCTTGCATAAAATTATGCAAATCATCAAGATGATTTTGCCAAGTTAATGTATTGGGATGCGTACTTTCACCATGTCCACGAACATCATAATAATATACCGTATAATATTGTGATAACAGTTCAACTAATGGTAACATATTTTCTTTTGAAGCTCGTAAACCATGAATTAGTATAATTGGTGAACCGCTTCCTTGTTGTTGATAAGCAATTTTAATATTTTTTTCTGTAGTAATAAATTTAGTTATCATCATGCTCTCTTTTCTATGGTCAATATTCTTTTAATTGTATGATTATCCTAATAATCTTCTTCTTTAAAACCTAAATCTTTAATGTGTGCTGGTTTATCTCTCCAATTTTTAATGACTTTTACCCATACTTCTAAAAATATTTTTGAACCTAGTAAATTTTCAATATCTAATCGTGCACGTTTACCTATTTCTTTTAACATTTTACCTTGTTTACCAATAACCATACCTTTTTGTGATTCTCGTTCTACAATAATTGTAGCCATCACATGAATTAAATCTCGATTTTCTTCTCTTTTCATTGTATCTACTACTACAGCAATTGAATGTGGAATTTCTTGTGATGTTAAGTGTAAAGCTTTCTCTCGAATTAATTCTGCTACAATAAAATGTTCTGGATGATCTGTAACATAATGTGCTGGATAATATTGTGGACCATCTGGTAAATATGTTTTAATTTGTAATAATAAACGTTCTATATTATTACCACCTAATGCTGATATTGGAATAATTTCAGCAAAAGGATATAAATCTTTATACTGTGCAATCATATCTAGTAATTGTTCTGGATGTACTTTATCAATTTTATTAATCACTAAAAAGACAGGTGTTTTAATATCTTGTAACATATCTATGATAAATTGATCTCCTCTACCATAGCCTTCTTCTGCATTAACCATCATCATGACGATATCTACTTCATGTAAAGTATTACGTGCGACTTTAATCATAAAATCACCTAAACGATGTTTTGGCTTATGAATACCCGGGGTGTCAATAAAAATAACTTGCATATCATCTTCTGTTAAAACACCTTGTACTTTATTACGCGTTGTTTGTGGTTTATCTGACATAATAGCAATTTTTTGACCAATAACACGATTCATGAAAGTTGATTTACCGACATTAGGTCTTCCAATGATTGACACAAAACCAGATTTTTTTATATTAA
The DNA here is from genome assembly GCF_058895785.1 of Staphylococcus sp. B1(2026). Classification (NCBI taxonomy): domain Bacteria; kingdom Bacillati; phylum Bacillota; class Bacilli; order Caryophanales; family Staphylococcaceae; genus Staphylococcus; species Staphylococcus sp. B1(2026). The sequence continues at coordinate 34,506 of NZ_JBZXTS010000004.1, read as the reverse complement.
TTTCTTGCATATATTCTCCTTAAAATAATTTTGGTATGAAAATAATCATACCACATAACACAGCAGTAATCGCACTAATTAACACAGCGCCTGCTGCAACATCTTTTGCTACTTTTGCTAATGGATGATATTCTGGACTGATAAGATCAACAACAGCTTCAATTGCTGTATTAAGCATTTCTAATGAGATAACTAACCCAATACATAATAAAACAATACACCATTCTACTATTCGAAGATGTAAATAAATACCTAATATAATTGTACTAATAGCCATAATAATATGAATTTTCATATGTAATTCTGATCTACAGACACAAATAATACCTTCGATTGCGTATTTAAAGTTTTTCATTATCTAATTAATCCAAATTCAGTTAAAATTTTCTCTTGTTTACTAAACATTATTTTCTCGTCTTCATCAGTCATATGATCATATCCTAACAAATGTAAAAAACCATGTACAACTAGAAAACCTAACTCTCTTGTAACACTATGTCCATAATCTTTTGCTTGAGATTTAACTTTATCATAACTAATAATAATGTCACCTAATATACGTGGTTCATCAGATAATCCTATAATTTCTAATTCGTCCTCTGATACTTCTTCTAGTGCAAAAGAAATGACATCTGTTGGTCTATCTACACCACGATAAGTCTTATTAATATGATGAATTTCTTCAAGTGACACTATAGAAAATGAAATTTCTGCTTCACCTAATATTTGTTCTTCTTTCGCTATAAATTTCGCTAATTTTTCAATCAATTGTTGTTCTTCGTCTGATAAATAATTTTGTTCATCAATTATCGCAACATCTAACATTTATAACTCCTTTTTATCTTCATTATAAGCACGAATAATTTTTCCAACTAATGGATGTCTAACTACATCTACATCAGTTAACTGACAAATACTAATACCAGAAATATTCATTAGTCGACTTTGTGCTTCAATTAATCCGCTCTTAGCCCCTTTAGGTAAATCAATTTGAGTCATATCACCTGTAATGACCATTTTAGAACCAAAACCTAAACGTGTTAAAAACATTTTCATTTGTGCTGTTGTCGTATTTTGTGCTTCATCTAAAATAACAAATGCATCATCTAATGTACGGCCACGCATATAAGCTAAAGGAGCTACTTCTATCGTACCACGCTCTAAAAATCTCGTTGTTTGTTCTAATCCAAAAATATCATGTAAAGCATCATATAAAGGACGTAAATAAGGATCTACCTTTTCTTTTAAATCACCTGGTAAAAATCCTAAACTTTCACCAGCTTCTACAGCAGGTCTAGTCAAAATAATACGTCTTATATCACCACGTTTTAATGCTAAAGCAGCCATAACAACCGCTAGATAAGTTTTACCTGTACCTGCTGGACCTATACCAAAAACCATATCATTCGTTTTCATTGCATGAATATAATATCTTTGCCCTAATGTTTTACAACGTACTTTATGGCCTTTAAAATTTGTAATTAATGCTTCGTCATACAATGCAATAAATTGCTTTCCATTATTTTCGTCAGTCATTTTTATTGCAGCAATAACATCTTGTAATGTTATCATTATATCTTTTTGTAATACCGACAACAAATTATAAAAAACTTCATACGCTTGTTGTGCTTTGTCACCTTCGATTAGTAATTGTTCTTGTTCTATTTTTGTGATGACATTAAAGTGATTTTCAATATAAATTAAAAACTCATCATTGACACCAAATAAACTTTGCATTAAATGACTACTTGCTATTGTCAATTTTTTTGACATTCAAATACCAACTAGATAATCTAGCTTTTCCTTTCTTTAGAATTAGATTACCATCATTTTATCATATTTTAATATTTTGATAAAGACTTGTATCTATCCTAGTACAACAAAAGACTTGAACTACGTTAGACAACGTTAATTTCAAGTCTTTTGAAAATTATTAATTTAATACTTTTATCTTTTACCCTTAGGTTGTGACATAATTTCACTAAATATGATATTTTTAATTAACTGTTGTTGTGATAAATCTCCAGCTGTAAAGATTGGTGAATTGTCATCAGAAATCATATTTTTAGATAAATTAGTTTTTTTAACAATATTTTTATCATTAGTTCTATCAGGTCTATGATGTTGTCGATATTGTTTTGATTTTTTCATTTGATGCACATCACGTTTTTGTATCTTTTTTTGATCTACATCATTTACTTGCTTATTCATTAAAATAGCTGCTTTGTCTAACAATGTCTTATTGTTATGCTTTGTCATCACTTGCTCTTCAACACTACCTTCATTTTTTACATTATTAGCTTGCATTTTTTTAAAAATAATATCCAATAATTTAATAATAACTGCAAAGATAGTAATAATTAATCCTAGTGACATATTATCACCTCATTAATTATCTTTTTTTTGTGATACTTGACGAATACTTTCTCTCATTGCAGTATCCGATTCTACATTTTTCATATTAATATAATCTAAATATCCAATATGACCTTGTTCTAAAGCAGTCGCTAATGCCAGTGGTACTTTTGATTCTGCTTCTACAACTTTAGCACGCATTTCTTGAATTTTAGCTTTCATTTCTTGTTCTTCGGCAACAGCCATTGCACGTCGTTGTTCTGCTTTTGCTTGTGCAATATTTTTATCAGCTACAGCTTGTTCTGTTTGTAAATCTGCACCAATATTTTTACCGATATCTACATCTAAAATATCAATAGATAAGATTTCAAATGCTGTACCAGCATCTAACCCTTTATCTAAAATTGTACGTGAAATACTGTCTGGATTTTCTAATACTTTTGTATGTGAAGTTGATGACCCGATTGTTGATACAATCCCTTCACCAACACGTGCAATAACAGTTTCTTCTCCCGCACCACCTACTAAACGTTCAATATTAGCACGTACTGTAATACGCGCTTTAGCTTTCACTTCGATACCATTCATAGCTACACCAGAAATAAACGGTGTTTCAATGACTTTAGGGTTAACACTCATTTGTACAGCTTGTAAAACATCACGTCCTGCTAAATCAATTGCTGCACATCTTTCAAATGTTAAAGCAATGTTAGCACGATGAGCTGCGATCAACGCATTCACTACGCGATCAACATTCCCTCCAGCTAAATAATGACTTTCTAATTGATTTGTAGTAACATCCAATCCAGCTTTTTGTGCTTTAATTAATGGCACAATTACTTTTCTTGGTGTTACACGTCTCAATCTCATACCAATTAAAGAAAAAATACTGATCTTAACGCCAGCAGCAACTGCACTTATCCATAATCCTAATGGTACAAAACTTAGAATAAATATTAATGCAAAAAATGCTAATAATATTGGTACTAATGTGATAATACTTTCAATACCCATAAAATTTAAACTCCTTTTCTTTTTTATAATGAACGAACGACTATTTTCATACCTTCAACATAAATAACTTGTACTTCAGTGCCTTTGGAAATATATTCTCCTTCACTGACGACATCTATACGTTCATCTAAATATTTAACTATACCAGAAGGTCGTAAATCTGTCATTGTTATCATTTTTTTACCAATCAAATCATATCTTTCTTGATGACTAGTATAGCCATCTTCTGTTGTTGCTCTATCATTTAAGATAAAAATTTGCAATAATTTCACTTCTTTATTTAAATAACGATATAAATATAAGAAAAACATTACAGCTATAATTGTGGCTAATAATAAAATTATTGCAATAGATAATAATTGTACATTATCTTTAACAATACTATAAATAATTAATATCAGACCAAATATCCCTACAATGCCACCCGGTAAAAAAATCTCTAAAATTAAGAAAATAAAACCTGTGATGAAAAAAATTAGCACAGTGATGGGTTGAATTTCACCATGAATATGAAAATAGAAATAAGCTAGTAGCATAGCCATTGCTGAAACACCTTTATAATTCAAATGACTATCAAATAATTGCCATACGATTAATAAAAATGCAAAAACAATGAGTAGAGCATCCAATATAATTTGAAAATTCATTGGCATGTATACCACTCTCCTTTTTTCAATTCTTAATTTAATTATACACCTTTAGATGAATAATAGATATAAGACTATAGACTTATTTATCTTATAATTTAGGTTTTTCAACTGTTGTAATATCAATATTTTTCAGTAATTGTCTGTATGCATAACTTGCAGCAATTAATCCAGCTACCGACGGACAAAATGCATTAGAGGAAGGTGGTAATTGTGCTTTTCTAATTGATGAAGATTGATTACCAACAACTTGATTAACCTCATGTAATGATATTGTAGGACTCTCTGTACTATAAACTACTGGTATTTTTTTATTAGTTTTATATTGTTTAAAATGTGTTCTCATCACTTTAGCTAACGGACACACACTTGTTTTTGATAAATCTGCAATTTCAAATTTGGTAGGATCTAACTTATTAGCCGCTCCCATAACTGAAATAAACGGAACTTGACGACGATGACATTCCTTAATGACATGTATTTTATATTTAATTGTATCACAAGCATCTATAACAAAATCTAATTGTTCATCAAAAAATTGTTGATACGTCTCTTCTGTATAAAACATTTTTAAGTCGATCACTTCACAATTCGGATTAATATCTTTAATTCTTTCTTTCATTAAAGTTGCTTTAGATTGTCCTACTGTCGATAATAAAGCAGGTAATTGTCTGTTAATATTAGTAATATCCACATCATCTTTATCTACTAAAACTAATTTACCAACACCACTTCTAGCTAATGACTCGACTGCAAAACTCCCAACGCCACCAATACCTAAAATACCTACAGTTGCATTTTTTAAAATATCTAATCCTTCTTGTCCAATTGTTAATTCATTTCTAGAAAATTGATGTAACATTGTACTCTCCTATTAATTTTATTAGCATCTTTTTTAAAATAAAAAAAGCCATGAAACATGGCATTAAAAACAGTAGCACCAAGATGCCGTCTTAAATTGTATCAATGACTGGGCCCCGCTTTAGAAAGCAGGTGGGTGCTTTAAATTTCACTTTATAAGTCCCACAACTTATACATGGGCATGTATGCTGTAAAATTAATCAAGCTCCCGAGTTCAATATGTTCGGTCCAAAATTAGAGATACAAAGACAAACATCCTAGTAACTACCTGTACTTGTATCATATCATAATTAACATTTACTGTCTACTTAATATTCTCTGTTTCAATTCTTTTCAGAGCATATGATGCTAATAAATGTTCAGGATATTGACTCACTACTGTTTCTAATAATTGAATAGCTTGTAAACGCTCTCCAATATAATAGTAACTTAAAGCTAGATTATATTTGGCATCAGCTTGATAAACTATAATTTCTGTTAATTCTTGTAATAAAGGCATAGCATAATCAAAAATATTTAATTGACAATAACAAAGTGCTAATTGCATTTTTATTTCATTATCTTTTGAATCTAATTCATGAGCACTTTGTAAATACACTAGAGCTAATTTTGGTTCACTTATGTTTAATAAACTTCTACCTAACATATATAAAATATTACTATCGGTAGGTGTCAATACAAGTGCACGTTGATATAAAATAATTGCTTCTTGCAATCGACCTTCATCATAATAAATATTAGCTAAGGTTGCTATGGCCATCGCACTATTAGGATGATGCACTAAGGCATATTGTAACAACTGTTCTGCTTCTTTAAGATGATTGCTCTTAGACAAAAGAATGGCACTATTAATTAAAGCTTGTTCATTAGATTTATCTATCATTAATATTTCATTAAAAATATCTAAAGCTTGTTGCCACTCACCTTGTTGCATATAACTTACAGCTTTTTCAATAGACATTTCATTAACCTACATAATCTAAAATTCGATTATTTTTATAAACTTTATCAATAGTAGCACCGCCTAGACAAATATCACCATCATAAAATACAACTGCTTGTCCTGGTGTCACTGCACGTACTGGCTCAGAAAAAATAACACGAACTTCATCATCTGATAAAATTTCTACTCTAACTGTTGTATCTGGTTGGCGATATCTAAATTTAGCTGTACAAGTAAATTGTTGTGCAACTGGATTAACAAAAGACACTTTATTTGCTACTAGCATATCAGAATATAATTTTTCATGGTGAAATCCTTGACCTACATATAATACATTAGTTTTTAGATTTTTACCTAGTACAAACCAAGGTTCACCTTCTCCACCTATACCCAAACCATGTCTTTGACCTATTGTATAGTACATTAAACCGTCATGTTGACCGACATGGTTACCATCAAATGTCATCATTTTTCCTGGTTGTGCAGGTAAATACTCACTTAAAAAAGTTTTAAAATCACGTTCACCAATAAAACAAATACCTGTTGAATCTTTTTTCTTAGCTGTAGCAAGTTGTGCTTCAGCTGCAATTTTACGTACTTCTGATTTTTCTAAATGACCTAAAGGAAATAGTACATGTTGTAATTGTTCTTGAGATAATTGATTTAAAAAATATGTCTGATCTTTATTATTATCATTACCTCTTAATAAAACAACTTGTCCTTCTTCTGTGCGTTTAACCTGTGCATAATGTCCAGTAGCAACATAGTCTGCACCTAATTTAAAAGCATAATCAAGAAAAGCTTTAAATTTAATTTCTTTATTACACATAACATCTGGATTTGGTGTACGGCCCGCACGATATTCTTCTAAGAAATACGTAAATACTTTATCCCAATATTGCTTTTCAAAATTTACTGAATAATAAGGGATATCTAATTGATCACATACAGCTTTAACATCATTATAATCTTCTGTAGCTGTACAAAAACCATTATCATCTGTATCATCCCAATTTTTCATAAAAATCCCAACAACTTCATATCCTTGTTGTTTTAATAAATAAGCTGTAACCGAAGAATCAACACCACCACTCATACCAACAACAACTCTTTTATTTGTCATTTTTTCGTCCCTTTCTTCATTGAAATATATGAGTTGATTATAGACTAAAAATAATAAACATGCAATGTACAATGCTTTTAAAGTAATACCCGAATTGTATAGCTCTCATTTCATTACTTTAACACTATAAATAAACATCTATTATTATTTTAAATGTTTATCATAGTTCTATTCTCTTTCTAACACTAATCATCCGTTAAACAAGCGTTTTCAATAATTTTTCAATGTTATTTTATTCATTTGTATATTTTTTCATCTTTTTCCATTTGAATATATAACCAAAAATTCGTATTTACTCTTTTTATTTAATACTATTTGATATATAATACACATGTACAATATTTTCAACTAAAAGGAGTTTATTATGCAATCATCTCGTAAATTTATTTTATCATGTACATTAACAGGAAGCTTACTTATTGTTGGTAGTTCAGCATTTGCTGCTGAAGAAACATCTGAGGTTACTTCTTCCCCTACACCAACTGTAGAAACAACAGTTGATGATAGTGAATTAGATGTAAGAATTTTGTCTACAACAGACTTACATACTAATTTAGTAAACTATGATTATTATCAAGACCAGCCTTCTGAAAAATTAGGTTTAGCAAAAACAGCCGTTTTAATTAAAGAAGCTAAAGAAGAAAATAGCAATACATTACTTGTTGATAATGGTGATACTATCCAAGGAACACCTTTAGGCACTTATAAAGCTATTGTTGACCCCGTTGAAGCTGGTGAAAATCATCCAATGTATAAAGCATTAGAATCTTTGGATTACGATGCTGCTACATTAGGGAATCATGAATTCAACTACGGCTTAGAATTTTTAGATACTGTCATTTCTGGAACAAAATTACCTATTGTCAATGCAAATGTCATCGATGAAACTACTGGCACTTATCGTTATACACCTTATAAAATTCTAAATAAAACGTATAAAGATAATCATGATCAAGACGTCGAACTAAAAATAGGGATTACTGGTATTGTACCACCTCAAATCATGACATGGGATAAAGCTCACTTAGAGGGTAAAGTACATGTAGAAGACAGTGTTGAAGCAGTAACTAAAATGGTACCTGTATTACGTCAAGAAGGTGCAGATTTAGTTGTCGTATTATCACATTCTGGTATTGGTGATAATAAATACGAAAAAGGAGAAGAAAATGTCGGCTATCAAATCGCTAATATACCTGGTGTAGATGCTGTTATTACTGGACATTCTCATGCAGAATTTCCAAGTAGAGATGGAAAAGGTATTTACGAAAAAATTGAAGGTGTTGACGGTACTAAAGGTCAAATTTTAGGTACACCTGTTGTAATGGCTGGTAAATATGGCGACAATTTAGGAATTATTGATTTAAAACTGAAAAAAGATAGTCATAAGAAATGGAAAGTAAGCGATAGTAAAGGATTTTTACGTAGAATTGATGATAAATCAACTACTGTAGATACAAATATCGTTGCTGATGCTAAAGTACCTCATGAAAATACAATTAATTATGTACGTCAAGAAGTAGGAACAACAACGGATGATATTACAAGTTACTTCGCTTTAGTGAAAGATAATCCCTCAGTGCAAATTGTTAACAACGCTCAAATTTGGTATGCTAAAAAAGAATTAGCTGGTACGCCAGAAGGTAATTTACCAATTTTATCTGCAGCTGCACCTTTTAAAGCAGGTGCACGTGGAGATGCCACTAGTTTCACAGATATTGCTAAAGGTAGTATTGCTATTAAAAATGTTGCTGATTTATATTTATATGATAATGTTACAGCTATCGTAAAAGTGAATGGTCAACAACTAAAAGAATGGTTAGAAATGTCAGCTGGTCAATTTAAACAAATCGATCCATCTATCACAGATGCTCAAGATTTAATCAATACATCATATAGAACATATAATTTTGACGTTATTGATGGTATTACATATAAAATAGATATTACACAACCAAATAAATATGATTATAATGCAAAATTAGTCAATGAACAGGCTAGTCGTATTAAAGACTTACAATATCAAGGTAAGGATATTAAACCAGATCAAGAATTTATTGTTGTAACTAACAACTATAGAGCTTTTGGAACATTTCCAGGTGTTAAAGACGCTAGTTTCAAACGTTTACTAAATTTAGAAAACAGACAAGCAATTATTAACTATATTACACAAGAAAAAGTAATTAACCCAAGTGCAGATAATAACTGGACATTTGCTGACACAATTAAAGGATTAAATCTTACTTTTGGTACAGCTGAAAAAGCAAAATCATTAATCCATAGTGATGATATTGTATTTGATAAAACTGGAGAAAATGGTTTTGGTATTTTCAAATATGTTTATCAAGCCCCTAAAATGATAACTGAAGTAATAACTAAACCACAAATCAATACAACTGTTAAATTCAAGGATCATCTTCAAAATCAAACAACAATCACTAAAGAATCAACATCAATTGAAACAGCTAAAAGCACTACAACAATGTCACAACAAACTAAATCGATTTCACCTGTTGTTGTAAAACATACTATTAATGTAGCAAATAAAACTACTCCACAAGCAGCAAGTATGCCAAAAACAATGAATGCAACACAGTTACAAGAAAAACATTTAACAAACAATAAAACATTACCTAAAACTGGTCAATCATCACATCAAAGTTCATTATTAGGTGGTTTATTATTAACTGTATTAGCATTATTTAAAATCAGAAAAAATACTAATATCTAAAATTAATAAAGGGGCTGGGAAAAAACTAGCCTATAAATAAAAAAGTCCCGAAAAGATTGAAAAAAATCTTTTCGGGATATTTATATTCTCGTATAATAAAAGTAACTAAAAATCATTTTATACTATTTATAATCAACTTGTTCACATCTTTCGATAAATCAATGTCGATACCTAAAAGTACATAATTATAATAAGCTTCTATACCATTTACAAATTCCTCTATACTATAATGTTTTATATATTTAGGATAGTAACAATTAAATAAATTAACTGTAATAAACTGAGCAATCTCTATTAAATGTGGCTTATCTTTTTCAATATAATTTAAAATTTGTTGATTAACTTGATAAACTTCACTTAATTGAATAGCAGGTAATTCACTAGGTTTTACAATATATATCATTTGATTTCTTCGATAAACAATAGATTCTGCATCTCCAACCTGTTGTAAATATAGTAACCCCCATGTTATGATGACATCATTATGACAATCTTCAATAATTCTTCTTACACTATAGACATAAAAACTACTATGTGACTGTAATATTTTTTCTAATAGTATTAACTGTTCATCTTGATCAAAATTATTAAAATTTGCTAATTGTTCGCTATATAGTTTTTGTTGTGCATCAACAGCTCGTTGAATTTTTGATAATAATAATTGCCATTGGTAATTTGCTGTAACTGTTTGATGATAATAAATTGCTAAAGCAACTTCAGGTTGATTTAATTCAAGATAACATTCTAAATAAATCAAACTAGCTTGTGGATATTTAAATGATATGTCTTGTTCTAATTGCTCGGCTTCTTCAATGATACGTTCAAAATTTTTTTGATCAAAATCAAATTGCCATTTATTTGCCAATAATTCATCTGTTAATTGATATTTTTCAATATATTGTTGCCAATATTTTTCTAATAACGACTCATTTTCTTTAGTCAAAGCATTGTAAATATGTTGTATTAATTCTTGCGCTTCATATTGGTGCAATATAATATCCTCTCTTTCTATTTATTTTAGTATAAGTATTTTATTATCAAAATTCAAGATAATTACTATGACTTTACTATTGTTAACAATTCTTTTATGCTATAATACACTCTATTGATTTTCCGTTTTTTCACATATTTTCTTATGTCCTTTATATCTCTTGTGCCCCAACGTATACAGCATTATTAATAAAGTCTATCCACATCATGAAATAACACTATTTTGCTAGATTTTGCTAGAAACTTGCTATAAAAAGACGATAATCAATTACTTAGGTTATCGTCTTTAATTATATATTTTTTACATTCTTAACGCTTAGCTTGACGAGTATTGATATAATCTATCACATCACTTTTTAAAAATAATGTTTCACTTCTATATTTTTTTACTGGAACCAATCGCCCACTTTTAACTAATGCCGACACATATTGACGATTACACTCTATCAGTTCGCTAGCTTCTTGTGTATTGATGACATTATCTTGTATCAGTTGGATCAATTTCTTTCTATTCATGACGGTTTAACCACCTTTCAAGAATAATATTAATCAATGATATGATAATAATAGCTATGCTTCCCCATTTAATAAAAGAGTTATGACTATCTAACCAATACAGATAGATACCCATTAATAAAGTTGTGTAAGTACTGATATTTTTTAAAATATTTCTCATTATGTTTAAGATATGCTATAATCTAAAATTGTAAGAGGGGAAATTCCCCTACTTACTTCGTGTTGGACTGCTTTGCCTTTGGCTTAGCGGTCTTTTTATTTTGCACCTTGTCCACTATATCAATAAAGTTCTTGACGATAGTCGTACTCGCTGCAATTATGCCAATGACTATTGCTGTGTCTTTTAGCATATCTTTAATACCTCCTTTCTATACTTTTATTATACCATATAAGTATACAACCGTCTATATAAATATTAAAAAAAGAAGCGGTATAGCCTTTTATTTTTAATTTATTTAATATATAATATCATCAGTGAGAAGTTAAAAAGACGGTGGCTAATCTTTAGCTTGGGGGTGGTCGATATGGAGTATCAAACCATTATCAGCATTCTAAAGAAAGGAGTAGCCTTTTAGTGTCAGTCTATGAAGCTTTAACGCTAATGCTTGGCTTTGGTTCGTTTATCTTAACGTTAATCATTGTCATCGTTACGTTAATCAATCATCATGACAAAGACAATAAAAAATAACCGTCTGTAACTTTGGCATAGTTAACGGTTATTTCATACCAATAATTTAAGCCACCGTCTTAAACGGCTCACTTTAGGGGACAGTTGACGCTGTTCCCTTTTACATTTTTATCATAACTGATTGTTTAAAATTATGCAATAAAAAAAGCAAAATATTATGGATAATATTATGTATTTTGTATTAAATATTTTATTGAATAAAAAAGTACCTAGCATATAGCTAGATACTTTCGATTAATGCCTATTTTTGATTAAGAAAAGTCACAAAAATCTTTATAATTAAGTATGATTTAATTTTATCATACCTTGATACAACTGACAATACCCTATTTTATCAAAGATTTTTTAAAACGGAAAACATACACGGAAAAGACCACACCGCAGTGGGAACTTAATCAACATTAACATGTAAGAGTGGGGGCTAGTTCTTGATATAACCACTTACCTACTCGCACATATTCCGCATTGTTGTATTGCTGTTTGTTGAATTCTATCCCCTTAGCTACCGCTTCATCAGATAACAACGCTCTCGCTTTCTCCTGGTCAATCTCATCAAAGACATTGTAATAAGCTAACTCGCAAGCCACTTCATCACGGCCAATATAAAGGTTGTAGACATACTCATCACAAAATTGCTTTAATTTAGCACACAAGCCTTTGTATGCCTGTTCTATGAGTAAATACTCATGTGATTGTTTAAGTTGTTCTATGGCTTTTTTACGTAAGTTTTTGTCATGCTCTTTCTTCAAGAATGTAATACGATTGTTCACACGTCTCTGAATATTGCTATCTAGTCCATCTAATTCAATGGCTTGTAATTCTTCTAGCGTCTTTGTTTTGATTTCTCGTACTAGAGTGCTGTTATCTATCGTTAGATCGTTATCTTGTGGACGTTCTGGCACTTCTATATGAATATCTTTGAATACTTTTGCTATTGTGTCATTGATTGCTTGATGACTGCATAACGTAACTTCAAACACTTCAAGATAATTCTTAAAATAATATTTAATCATATGCTGTTCAGAAGCCGTAAATTGCCACGTATTCGCTTTATAGTGCTTTGCGATTATTTCATCACGCTTAATCTGTTTATAGCTATCTGCGAGTAATATGACCGCCTTATCAATTCTTAACGATGTTGTATAAATATCATCTATACCATTGAACATTGTATGACTAGTACACTGATGTATAATATCTTCCCTATCTAGCAAATAATTATGGTATCGTACTAATGCTTGAACTAATCGCTTTAAATCTATTTTTAACAGTGGCATACGCTCGCCCCCTATGATATAATTAAGATAAATTAATAAACATAATAAAATTTAATCGTTATCTTTATATCTAGTGCACTGCTCAAGTAGTGGACTTTTTTTATTTGTCCTGGTTAAATATAACCAATCTGCCTAGCTGTTTGTTCAAGAATATCACGCTTTAACCTGTGTACTTGCCTTACTGATAAATCTAAATTACTAGCCACATCTTCAATCTGATACATATTATAATCATTATCCCAATACAGCATATCTATTGTACATATTTCACATTATCGTTGTTCATTCTTCCACCTCATATGGTATAATTTAATTAAGGTTTTGGGAGCGTATGCTCTCTTTTTTTATTATATCACTTACTTTTTGATAGTTGAAATAAAAAAAGACACAACACTTATGTGCTATGCCTTTAAAATGTTATACGTTTAATTGTTTCCTTAGTGCTTCTTGTAATACTTGGCTAAAGTTAATTTTTTCTTTTTTGCCTAATTCCAGCAACCATTTAGGTAACGTCACAGACTTCGTTATCGCCTTATTTTGTTCTTTATCACGTATCAAAGCAGTATCTACGTTGATTGATACTATTCTATCATCATTTGATTTCAGATACTCAAATAATTGTTTGTACGCTGTTGGTTGTGGTAGCTCTTTGCCTTTATCTTCGTACATGATTGTATAAATTTCCAATACTTCACGAGCATTATATAGAGCTTCTTCATAATCATCTGCAAATGTGTGTGCACCTTGAAAATCTGGGAATGTAATTATATAGCCATGGTCTTCATTGCTGTAATTTAAAACAGCGTTGTATGTGTATTTTTGTCCTGTCATGGTACTGCCTCCTAACCATTTAACTTATTCTCGATAGTATAAACGCCTTATATAAACATAAATAATGATAACTATTAACAGTACAGGACTACTTAAGCCCTATACTTTTTAAAATGCTAGTTAATATACCTGGTTTATAGTCTTTCTGTTTTGGCAATGGTACCGTTACAAGTCTACCGTCTTCATGTTCCCAAACTTCATGGCTTCCCTTACCAAAATCAGTTTTATAAAAACCTTGTTGTTTAAGTAATTTAACTAAATCTCTTTTTGTTACCATTAGCTATGTCCTTTCTTTTATATATCTTCATTGTACATTTGTTAATAACATATGTCAATACATATATTAAGTTGATTGATAAAATTAAAAGAAGCGGAATAACCGCTTCGTAAGTAGTATTTTTTCTAGCTTCGTTCTAGCTTCAACAACTGCATTTCTCTTTGTTCATTCTTTGTTCAATGAGTTTTTATCTTAAGTTTTATTAAGTTTTTATGTTAGGTTTTGTAAGGTTTTTATCTGAGGTTTTTTGAGGTATCTTGCCAACAATTCTATATATTTTTATTCCTATATTTTCCAACATTTCAGAGTAATGAACTTAGCACTCACATTTTCCAACAAATTATATTTATTCCCGTATTTTCCAGTATTCCATGCCAACATTTGCCAACAATTTAGTATAAAGAACATTCAAAGTAACATGATGCTAAAACGTAAGTTCAGTTTATTCATTTCATGTTTTTTCATGTTATTAATTCAATTTTCTTGATTTTCTATATTAAAGCTAAGTAATAAATTTCAACGATTTCACTACTTAGCTAATTAACTTTATTGATCTATCTCATATTTTTCTTGGTTTTTATCACTTAAAAAATGTAAACAAATGTCAACATCTAGCTTCTGTAAGTTGTGACCTTATCCATTAACATTTCTATTGTTCTGATGACTTGAAGAATAGTAAAGCAACCATATTTCAAAGGAAATGGCTTGCTAAGCTCTAAACTTTCAGCACCTAACAACCTTATTTGAAATGCTCTATTACTGTTTATATCATGTCCAGTATATGCTAATTCAATATATGCGTGATACTCGTTATGTATCTGGATATACACAATATCATTATGTATTCTATCCACTTGATACGCTTTTTTTAAAATTAAATGATATAAATCAAGCCACTTTCTTGCATCTTGTTGACGTTCTATTTTCTTAACATCTTGTTCTAGTTTTGCTAATCTTTTTATATCTCTTGTCATTGTTCTAATCCTCAACATTTTTCAACATTCTTCAAAATACTATCAATCTTCTTAATAACATTGGCGATATTATCAAATGAATATTCTTCGTTACGATCACGTTTAATATATATCATTCTAAATCTATTACGTGCATTGAGTGAGTTCTTGAAGATGACCATAATACTTTCAAAATGTTCGCTAGGTACTGCAATAGCTATTTTGTTATGATACACACTATAAACATCATAGTGCTTTAACAATATATCTTTTAAATCTCTAAACTTCTTTTTATCAAACTTACAATCTGAATACTTCGCACTTCTTAACGTTTTATTTGTCATAACCTTATGCCTCCAGTCTTATGCCAACAATCTCATTGTACGCTTAACTTGTTGCGGTTTATTATAATTTCTAAGCACTGCTAAAATATAAGGAATTACTACCTTTCCTCTTTCGTGACAGTAGTAAACAACTTCATCAAAATAATGAACACCCTCACGCTTTATAAACTCTCTCATCTCTAGCATGTCATCAATACGATATTGTTTTTCTTGTATGCCATAATATAACAACAATGCAAAAGCTATAAAAATATATTTATCATCTTCAACATTATCAAGTTGAAGATACGGCTCTTCGTATGCTTTCAACTCGTTATATCTTGCTAAAGCTCTGCGTTTATAGTCTAGTCTGTCAATTTCTTCGTAATCTGAATGTATTGGTTTTTGTTTCTCTTTTTCATCTATACGACTGATATACCGCTTCATCTTGTTAAATTCGTCAATGTAGGCTAATTTTAACATCATGGCTTTTTCTCCAGTGTAACTCATAGCAAGTAACATAAAACCGTCCTTGTTCATGTAATAGATTGTTTTTTGTCTATTTCTTGCATCTGTATACGTGTCTAAAAAGTAATAATCTTCAAAATTGTTTTTTAGTGTAAAATGCATTTTCTCAGATTTGAGCTTACCGTTTTTAATCGGCTCAGATTTGAGCTCATCTATTTTGATAAAGTTATTTTTAACTTTATTAAAATTTTCTTTTATCTTTTCAATATCTCTAAGTATATTTTTATGTTTCTTCTCAAACACTTTTGCAACCTGTAAACTACTAACGACGATTTCATCATCTCTAACTATAATATTTAAGTTCATTTTTCCACTCTCCATTTCAACGCTTTAAATTCAATTTTAAGGCTATGTAATTACAACGTGATACATTTATCATATTTTTAAATACATAGCCTTATCCGTTTGATTTCATCTTAATTTTGGCTATTCCAGTTAAAAAGTAATCTGCCTTAAATCTTTTCCTGTGAATTTTAATATCTTCACTTGTTTTTTTGTATTATCTACCATACGGCTAAATATTTTATTTTTTTGAGGTGTGTCTGTCATCTCTGCACTTGTGTTATTTGTCGTATATATCGTTGCTCGTCCTTGTCTATTGTCAACGATCGTAAACAACCTGTTAAATTGTGCTTGTGATAACTGTAACGATAAATCAATATCATCAAAGATTAATATATCTACTTCTTTCGCTTGCTCTAGTTTTTGCTCGAACTCTTTTCTTTTTTCATTATCAAAGCTAGATGATGTGTAAGTAATCAAATCATGAAAGCTAATGAATAAAGCACTGTTTACTGCTCTACGTGTAATTAATTCTTTAACTGTCAGTACACTTAGATGCGTTTTCCCAAGTCCACTAGCACCAGTCATAACTATATTTGACGGCTTACTAATATCAAACGTTGTTATATAGTCGTTTAATTCATCACGTTGTAACTTCTGTTCTTGTTTAACTAACATTGTGATACGTTCAACATCTTTGTATTTGTGTGGTAACGAATTAACAAACGGTTGCCTTACTTGTGCCATACTACGTTGTTCCTGGTTTTGTTTAACTTGTTCTTTGAAGATACAATCGCAATCATCAGTTTTATAACTACCGTCTTCTAGCAATCGCACTGCATAAGATTTTCCACACTTTTCACATTGTACCCTTGTCATATCAGTTATTTTGTTTATCGGTCGTCTTATATTGTTCTCTTGTTTTTGATACTCTACCGCTTCTAATTCGTCACCCTTTTGCTTAGCAATTAACATATTAGCGATAGCTTCATTGCGTGCTTTAGCTTCTGCAGGTGTTAAGTTATCATCTTTGATGTTATTTAATATATTCACTTGTTACCTCCTAAAATCTTAGATGTTCGGGTACATCAGGCTCATACGCAACCACTTGCTTACTCTTAGCTTGTTGTTTACTTTCCCACAACCTTATTGCGTCTTCACGTGTCTTTATTTTGTTTGCTAGTAACTGCTTCAAGATTGTTTCAGTATATCCAAAGTTGTGAGCATTAAACATTGCTGTACGTTCTAATGCCATATATACCAATTCACTACTTAAGTCATTGCTCCACTGTATTATTTTTTGTGTAACTATTGAGTTCATTTGTCCTATATCTGATTGATATAACTCAAATGATTTTTTTAAATAATCGTCATCATCATCTTTCTTTTTTTCTTGGCTCTCTATACTATCTATATGTACTATATTAGATGATGATGATTTTATATCTTTATCTATATCTATTTCTTTATCTATATCTATTTCTTTATCTATATATCGTAACATTTTTGTACAATGTAACGTTTCAGTGTTACATTGTAACGCTTCTTTGTTACTTTGTAACATTTGTTTTCTTTCTCTATGCTTCCTAACCCTTGCAGCTGTTGATGTTTCTTGTCCTGTCATAACTTTAGCTTGTGTTAGTTCATACTCGTCTTGTTCAACGATTTTTATTAATCCTTTTTTTTCTAAAAATGAAAGTGTAATATTTATATTTTCTATGTTTTCATCTAAATCTAGTGATAATTCTTCCGCTAAATTATCACAAGTTCCCTCAAAGTATAATCTCCCTTGATTTTCTAAACTAAGTAATAACATTTTTAAATAAATAATAGTAAATGTATCCCCTCCACTTACACGCCTTAACAATTTAATCTCTTTGCTATTAAAAAAATTGCTCTCCAATTTTAGCCAATAATATCGTTTCGCTGCCATAAATTTTGTCGTTCCTCCAATCTTGATGTATATAATTCTCTTTGTTGTTCTAGTGTAGTCAAAACTACTCCGTTATCATGTACAACAACATAAGCTTTACTCATTAACCAAGTCATATCATCATTCTTTGAACCTATTAGTCGCATAACAGTTCTGGGGTTAGAAATAAAACCATCATCATCCGCATATAAATTCAAATAAATATATAGCACTTTTGCACTATCTGACAAATCCATAAAACTATCTTGTTCTAGTATTGACTTGCTTAACATTCTTCTTTCTGCCATATCTCCCTACCCCCTAAACATGTCAAACTTTGCAAGTCTACCGTATCTAGCAATCAAGTACTGTTCAAAGTTCTTAATGTGGTAGATCTCAATATCAAATACTTGTGGAAAGATAATGTTATCAATCTCTTGCTTTTTGATTTCTCTGATTAAAATATCAATTTTAGAAGCGGATAGATTGAATAACTTCTCAAGTGCTTCTTTATCTGCATATGTATATTGCTTCAAGTAGTGGTATTTCGTCTTAGATTGGGTCAAATAAGCCATAAAACCCTTAACGTTGACGATAATAGTCTTATGTCCAATTTCAAGCACATAATCGCTATACGCACTGTTTTTCATATCTTTAACTAGCGTTCTAACTGCAGTGTTGCCGACATCAAATAATTTAGACAACGTACTATAATTAGCGTAAATTGGTATAATTGCTATTTCTTCATTTGTAATAACATTGTTTAGATTTGGGTCAACTGGTAATGGTATAGTGTTCATTCTCTATTCTCCTTTTTGTCTTTGTATTTAACGACCAGAATTTTTTGGGCGTTGATTTCTTTTTAATAGTTGAACGAAATATTTCGGTGAGTAATTTAATGGGCTGAATTTTTAGCTCGTTAATTTCTTTAATCATATTTAGTTAATTCTGTAAATGACTTGTTAACTAGCTTAATCGTACCAATCGACACGATTGCAAATGATACGATAAATAATAAATTACCTGGTATCGTGATAGCTTGACTATTGCCATAAGCAACATATAGAAAACTTGCGACAAATGATAATATTTTAATTAGTTTCATGCTGTTAGCTCCTTTTTGTGTTCATCTATTAGATTATGTAATTTATCCATGATTAAGTTGAGTACAGCAAAGTGGGTGCCATGTTCATGAATTAGGTTTATTCGTGCTTCTTCGTCTGTTTCTGGGCAACAATTCAACCAGGTATGAACTAAGTATAAGACTTCTGTTATCTCTTCTATATCTGTCTGCAAGTTTTCATATCTATGCAATATACAAATTGCTGTATCGTTAGCTTCGTATCCACGATTAAAAGCTAATGTATACAATCTCTTAACCGCTTCTTTTTTGTCCTGGTGCATATCAAACAAGTCATATAGCATTGATAATTCTGTATCGTCTAACTTGTGATTGTCTTTTAATTCTGCGTGTAATTCTTCGTTTAAACTCATTTATTTGCCCTCCATGATATTATTTAATGTCTGCATCGCTATATAAGTTAAGTCGCTTATTTGACCAACGTCCTCACTCTCATAGATTGCTTTTAGTAATGAGTTCAAGCAATTCAGTTCCATAATTTTGTTATCTAGTACACTACTGCATTGTTGTAGTTCTGCTTTTGTAATATCTCCATTTATCTTCATACTTAATTCGTACATGTGTTTTATTCTCCTAGTAATTTATCTAAATTCTTAATGTTATTTACTACTTCTGTTCGCTCTCTATCATCTAAATTAATTAAATGCTTAATAATTGCTTTAGTTGTGATTTCTAGCGTCTGTGGTTGTTTCGGTGGCTCTGTGCGTTGTTGTAATTGCTGTTCTAAATTTTCCAAGTATTTAATGACTGCACGTCTGACTTGCTTGCTCTCACGTACCAGCACTTGCTTAGCTTGGGATATGGTTAGGTTGAACATAGGCTGTTCTTTGTTTTGAGAGTTGATATATGAGGACGGCGAGATTTTTCGCTCTCCTATTTCTTCATCAAACTCATCACGTATAATATTTAGCAAATCTTTATGTCTAAGGTCTGGCTTACCTGTTAACTGTCTAAAGTGGTTAATCTGTTCTAATAGTTCTAAGCTCGTCATGTTATCAGATAATACTGTCATCACTTGTTGACGTGGTTTCTTGATAACTTCTTTATTGTTTGTATCGTATCTTTTCATTTTGAAATTGTACGCTTTAAATAGTCGTTTAATTTTCGCTTTATTTAGCTCGCTAGGTACATGTTTACCACTTAGCCAATCGAACAATGTAGGCGATGCTATTTCTAACATGTCCGCTAATTCTTTAACTGTTATACTGTTTTCTTCTCTAAATCGTTTCAATGCGTTCGGGTAGTTGTTTCTTGTTGCTGTTTTCATATAAATTTCTCCTTTTTACTTTCTAAAATGTGTGATATAATAAAATAAATTGTTTTTACTAAATATATCCGTTACTCCTTTTCATTTACTTTCTGATGTGTGATAGCTTTTGATTGTATTATGTGAGTAACTGCATTGAGTTTATACTTTTGCTTGGCGGTGAGAGTTTAAACTCTTTTTTATTTTGTTGAAAAAGTGCAAAAATCTTCAATACTGCAATTCAGTGCAGTGGCTAGCTTTTTAGCTGTTTTAGGCGTTAGCTTAGTTTTATTATTAATTAACTGATTAATCAGTACATAACTAACATTTGCATCTTGCGACAACGTTGTTTGATTGTGACCAGATTTAGCCATTAAATTTTTAAAATCATTAACGTTTAACTTTATGTTCATTTCGCTTTATACCTCCTACTTTTGTTTTTTATTTTAACTTTTTGTTCAGATATCTGAACTAAGTTGATTAAACTTTAACATTGTTTTTTGTACAAGTCAATATATTTTTTATAAAAATTATTTATTTTTTGTTCAGAGTATGCTATATTTTGTTTAAGGAGGATACAAAAAAATGTTAAGAAATAGATTAAATTATATACTTTTAGAACAAAGATTAAGAATAAGTAAAGTGGCAAATGATACTGGTATAAGTAGAACAACATTAACAGCTTTAGCTCAAAATCAAGGTAAAGGAATTCAATATGATACATTAGATGCTTTATGTCGTTATTTAAACATAACTCCAAGTGATTTTTTTGAATATATAAATGTAAAATACAATATACAACTAGAAAGTATTTTACGTATATCGGACTATAATTATGAACTGATTATCTTTATTAACTTTGAAAACGGAAAAAAAGAAAGTGTGGAATTGAAAATTCCGGTTAAAATTATCGTTGAAGATGACCCTAATTTTTTTAACCCTAATTATGTAAGTTTTAAATATAATAGTGATATTATTGTCGAATTTTTATCAGATGATGAATATGAAGTTTATAAACAGTGGTGTGATAAACTGCCTATTGATTTTATAAGAGATTTAAAAGAAAATATCACAGAAAAAATAAAAGAAATTATAAATAACAATAAAATACAACTAGGTGGAGAAACAGAGAAACCTATTCATATGAATATTGTTTTTTCAAATGATTTCGATTATAAAATTAAATAATTGAAACCAAATAGCCGACTAAAATATTCTATGGGGCAACTTGCTCACTTTTGAGCGTGTTGAAGATACCCCAAAAGTGTCTTAGCTTGACGACGAAATTTTTCGCTGTGAGGTTACCCCAATTTTGTCACACCCTTAGCTACTGCTCAATTTTGAGCCATAGCTATTGGACAAATAAGGACGATAGCTATTAGACAATTTAGACTAACAGTAATGTCCAAAAATGGACGTAACTAGCTCCTACTCATTTTTGAGTAATAGACAAAATTGTACGCAACTGATAACAGCAAAGATCATGCTGTATTAATAGCCGACTAAAAAATTCTGGGCGGGTCATATCTTGATAAACAGATAAGCTAAATATTTAGCCTATCCCATATACAGCTAATCGTTTGCTTAACAATTTTGTGAAGCAAAAACTTATAGACAAAAATGTCGAAAAGATGTTTCTAAGCCATGTTATTTTGAATAATTCTACTTTATCCCATTTTTGGGAATAGGATTGCAAAAATCTTTGCACACCCCACAAGCATTATAGTTTACTTTCTGATGTGTGATAGCAATAGAAAGAAATTTTAGAAGTCATGTTATTTTGAATGCTTCTAAACAGAAAGGAAGTTAATAACTATGTCAATGTGGATAGATAAAAATAAATCAAATGAATTAAAAACGGTCTATGTCATGGATTACATAGATCCATTAACGAACAAACGTAAGTACGCAAGTGCTACCGTCAAAGGCAAAGCAACAAAAAGGCAATATAATGACACTCTGTTATTGCTGCAAAAGAAAATAGCTAAGAAGTTAGATAAGCCGCTTCATCAAGAAAGTCGAACGTTTGAAAGCGTGGCGATTGAGTGGCTAGAAGAGTATCAGCATGAAGTTAAATATTCAACGTATCACAATACTAAAATGTTGATTAAGAGCATTTACAAGTTAATACCTAGCGATATCAAAGTAGATAGAATTAATGCGCCATTCATTCAGAAGCTACTTAACCATGAGTACCATAAGCGTAACGTGTCATATTCTCATGTGTCACGACTTAAGACAATCATCACGCATGTGTTGAAGTATGCTAAAAAGTACGGATACGCAACAGATATATCTTACTTGCAAGATATTAGTATCAAGAAGAAGCCTAAAACTCATGATGAGTTGCAAACTGTAAATAATAAATTTTTGAACAAGAATGAGTTAACTAGCGTATTAAAAGAAATCTACGCTAAGAACAAGCGTTACGGTATGCTGTGCGAGTTCATGGCTTTGACTGGTGTACGTATTGGGGAAGCGGTAGCGATTAGAACGCAAGACATTGATTTTCATAACTGCAGTGTTACTATCTCAGGAAGTATTTCACTTGTGAGTAAAAAAGGTAGTTACGAACGTACCACGCCAAAGAATACAGCTTCATACAGAACTATCAGCATAAATTATAAATGTATTGAGATACTTAAAACGTTGATGATAGAGAACAAAAAAGCGAGATTACTAAGTAGAAGTTACAAAGATAAAGATTACATCTTTACAACTAAAAATGGACATATTATAAGAAGTACTCAACTTAACCCATTTTTAACTAATATACAAAAAAAGATACAACTTGATAAACATTTAACAAGTCATATCTTTAGGCATACTCATATATCAATATTAACAGAATTAGGGTTGCCTCTCAAGTCAATCATGCAACGAGTTGGACACACAAACCCTAATACAACGCTTAAAATCTATACGCATGTGACTGATGAGATGACTAAAGAACTCAACAGCAAGTTGAATGATTTCAAGCTAGAAATTTCATAACTGCTATATTTTTGCTAGATTGCTAATATATAGTGAATTAACTTATCTAGTTAGTCCATGTGTCTCAAGGATTAAAACGAACAAACAGCACTTTTATGCTATAATACACTCTATAATTATTGGAGGATACAGTATGGAAAATTTAGATAATTTACGTCAAAAGATTAATCAGATAGATACACAATTAGATGATTTATTAAATCAACGCTTTGATATTAGTCATTCAATTGCTTTATATAAAAATAACTATCAAAAAAATATTTACGATCCTTATAGAGAACAATTATTATTACAACAATTACTAAAAAAACCAGATTTATCTTTTCCACTTGGACATATTTATTTAAAAAAACAACTCATGTTTGTTAGTAGATTATATCAGTATCAATTAACTAAACCATTAAAACCAATTAATTGTGAAGCAACATCACAATTTACTAATATCGGTTATACTAAGGAATATCAACATATTGTAGTCAATTTAAAAGCACACAAGACATATTTTAATAGTGAAGATACACTGATCAAAGCACTTATTAATAAAGAAATAACAACAGCCATTATGTCTATATCCTTAGATAATATTAATATGCTACGATTACTTTACCAGAATAATATTTATATTCATCAATTTAATGATATAACTTACTTAAGCAACAAATTATTAATATCTGAACAAACACACGCATTAGGTATGGTCGTAACATTGACTAGAGATGATTCACTATCTCAAATTATTAATTTATTTTATTTTTATAAAATAAATATTCAACAGTTATTTAAGTTAGATAAAAATAAACTTTTTATTAAATTTAAAGGTAATATGAAGCAAGAAAACATTCAACTATTGCTACATATTTTAAATAATGAATCTTATGAACCAACATTACAATTATCTCAACAATAAAAAAGGATGCTAAGCATCCTTTTTTATTTATTCGTAAATATGTGCCATTGCTTTTGCAAAGTCAGAAGTATTTTGACGACGTGCTAATATTTTAAAATTAATTAGATTTGCTGCGCTAACATTTTTAGAAAATGAATTGCGACCGAAACTACCACATCCAAGTGTCATAGATGGTACTAATGAGTTATATAAACCACCAATAGCTCCAAATGCTGCGGGTGCATTCCATACTAAACGACACGCGTCTACAATTTCACCAAATTTTTCAGCTACTGCTTCATCGTTAGTATGAATTGCTGCTGTATGTCCTAATCCATTTAACTCTACCATTTGACGAGCACTTTCAATACCTTCATCAGTACTGTGCGCTTTGATTACCGCTAATACTGGTGATAATTTTTCACGTGATAATGGTTCTTTAACCCCTACTTCTGAAATTTCTGCTGCTAATATCACCGTATCTTCTGGTACTGTAATACCAGCCATTTCCGCAATTTTAACTGCTGGACGTCCTACAACTGATGTATTTAATTTAGCACCAGAACAACTTTCAGAATTAGCATATACACCGAATAAAAATTCTTCTAATTTTTGTTTTTCTTCTTCATTGACAAAATAAACTTTCTTAGCTTTTAATAACTCAATTGCTTCATCATAAATTTTCTCATCCAAAATAGCTGCTTGTTCACTTGCACAAATTACACCATTATCAAATGTTTTACTAAATATAATATCTGTAATAGCTTGATTAAGATCAGCAGATTCATGTACATAGGCTGGTACATTACCAGGACCAACACCTAAAGCTGGTTTACCACAAGAATATGCTGCTTTAACCATTGCACTACCACCTGTTGCTAAAATAACAGCAACATCATCATGATGCATTAAAGCATTTGTCTTGTCTATTGAAGGAACTTCAATAAATTGAATACAGTTTTCAGGGGCCCCAGCTTCAACAGCAGCTTTATATAAAATACGTGCTGTTTCTTTAGAACATTCATTAGCTCCTGGATGGAAACTAAAAATAATTGGGTTGCGTGTTTTTAATGAAATTAAAATTTTGAAAATCGTTGTTGATGTTGGGTTTGTTGTTGGCACAACACCACAAATAATTCCCACCGGTTCTGCAAAAGTAATAGTGCCGACTTGATCATCACGCTCAACAATTCCTACTGTTTTTAATTCTTTAATACTATTTTCTACATATTCGGTAGCAAAAAAGTTTTTCGTTACTTTATCAGCAACAACACCGAAACCAGTTTCTTCAACAGCTAATTTCGCTAAAACTTCACGAGCTTCCATTGCAGCATCTGCTGCTGCTGAAACAATTTTATTTACTTTTTCTTGATTATCGATTAATTTAAACTGTTCTCTAGCAACTCGTGCCTTTTCAACTAACTCTTCAATTTCTTTTGTTACTACTTCTGTTTGAGATTCTCTTGTCATATTAAAACAGCTCCTTTTCTTTTTATGAATATAATATATCATAACGCTTACAATTTGTAAACCCTTTCAATGAATTTTTTATAAATTTTATCTATGTAAGCGACATTCATATTATAGATACATAAATTTTATTTATAGGTTTAAGATATTTTAATTAAAATAAAAAGCAGTAATTTTCATAATATCTTATCGATAATGAAAACTACTGCTTTTTGATTAATGATTTATTTTAGAAAAATTTATTTTTCTTAAGTGCTACTGAAAAACCAGCTAATTCTGCAAAAGATTTTGTTTCTACTGCTTTTTTAGCTAATGAAGCCATTGTACCATGCATTTTTTTGCCATTTGGAAATGCTGCAACAGCATCATGTTGACCTAAAGAACATAATGTCCCTTTATAATTATACTTAAACGGTACTGTTGATTGACCTTTAATATTATTACTAATATTTTTAGCTGCATGTACACCCATTTGTAAAGCAATTTGTGCTGTTGTTGGATAAGGGCGTTCTTCTCCTTCACCAATAAACGCTGCACAGTCACCTAACACATAAATTTCAGGATGATTTTTAATTGTTAAATCAGATTCTACAATAATACGTCCACGTACAACGCCTTCAAATGTTTCATCCATTAAAGGACAGCCACGAACACCAGCAGCCCAAATTAATGTACCAGCAACTAATTCTTTTGCTTCACCATTTTCTTCTACTTTAAAACTTGTAGGTGTTGTACCTACAATTTTAGTACCAATTTTGAATTCGATACCTTCTGCTTCTAATTTATCTACAACATATTTTACTGTTTCTTCATCAAACATTGGTAACATACGTGGTGCTGCTTCTACACAAATAACTTTAACTTCATTTTGTGAAACGCCATATTTTTTACATAAAACTGGAATACGTTCTGCTAATTCACCTAATAATTCTACACCCGTGAAACCTGCACCACCTACTAAAATAGTTAAATCTTCTGCTTTTTTCTCTGATGCTTCACTATATTTTTTAAATTGATTTTCAATGTGTTCAGCAATTTTTAAAGATGAATTTAAATCTTCTATTTGTAATGCATTTTGTTGCATACCTTCAATACCAAATGTTTCTGATACGAAACCTAAAGCCATAACTAAAATATCATAACTAAATTCACCTTTAGTTGTAGTAATTTTTTTAGACTCAATATCAATTCTTTCAACTTCTGCTTGTACAAAGTTAACTTTATTTGTGTTTAATACTGAAACAATATCAAAACTTATTTTCTCACCAGATACATTACCTGCTGATGTTTCGTGTAATAATGTTGTACCATAATGATATGAATTTTTATTAATTAATGTAATTTCAGCTTCATTAACTGATACATTTTTTTGCAATGTACGTACTGTTGATAAACCTGCGTACCCTGCACCTAAGACAACAATTTTTTTACGTGATCCCATTTCATTACTCCTTTTATTTAGTAAATTAACTTAAATTTTATTTCATCTTTAATCATAAGAGTTATATCATTTTTTTTCAAGTATTTAAGCATAATTTATTCTTTTTTTTATTACTTCTATATAAATTCATTAACTTACTAAACTTCACACACAACAATTGACCAATTATTTTTATCTTCTACTTTACCATATTGAATATTTGTTAAATCATTATATAACGTTTTAGTTGCTGGACCTGTTTGACCTTCATTAATAATATATTTATCTGTTTTTGTGCCTAATTCACCGATAGGTGATACAACAGCTGCTGTACCTGTACAAAACACTTCTTGTAATTCTCCAGATCTAGCATATTGATAAATTTCATCAATCGGAATTTTTCTTTCTTCTACTTCTTGTCCTTGTGAACGTAGCAATTCGATAACTGAACGTCTAGTAATACCTGGTAAAATAGAACCATTCAATTCAGGTGTAATAAACTTATCCTTAACTTTAAAGAAGATATTCATTGCACCACCTTCTTCAACATATTTTTGTTCAACACCATCCAACCATAAAGATTGTGCATAGCCTAATTGATTAGCTTTTTGTTGTCCTTTTAACGAAGCTGCATAATTTCCAGCTGTTTTAGCAAAACCAACACCACCTCTAACAGCACGCACATACTCATCTTCTACATAAATTTTAGTAGGTGTTAGACCATTAAAATAACTTCCAGAAGGTGACAAGATAACTGAATAAATCACTCGTGTTGCTGCATGAACGCCTAATGTATCCTCAGCAGCAAACATAAATGGACGAATATATAATGATGTACCTTCTGAATGTGGTACCCATGTTTTCTCAATTTCTAATAATTTATATAATGCTCCTAATGCAAAATCTTCATCTATTTTTGGTAATGCCATACGTTCAGCAGATTGATTAAGACGTTCAAAATTAAGTTGTGGTCTAAATAAACGAATTTGACCATTAACATAATAAGCTTTCATTCCCTCAAATATTGCTTGTCCATAGTGTAACACTGACATTGCTGGGTCAAAATTCATTGGTCCATACGGTTTAATCATTGGATTATGCCATCCTGATTCAGGTGTCCATTCCATCACAAACATATAATCTGTAAAATGTTGTCCAAATCCTAATTTTGTTTCATCTGGTTTCTCTTTTAATTGCTGACATTGCATAAACTTAATATCTGATACTGTCATTTTTTTCATAAAATACCTCTTTTTATTTAAAATTGAAATTATATCCACTATTATAACAATATCATTGAATAAAACACAAGTTATTTTCTTATTTTTTAGAATTTTTAGTTAATATATGAATGACTTTATAAACATCATAACCACTATCTGCTAAAAATTGTTTGTACATTTTTGTTCGATCAGCTTTACTCGGTACTAATTTAGAAAATATTTTATAATGTTCTAATACGCTATTTTCGGTCACTTGCTTCTGATAATATTTTTCAATTTGCTCAAAAAATTGAATTAATTGAATGATTTCATCTGTTGAATATAAACTATAATCTATTGGATAACTGTAATTATTTTTCATTTTAAACTCCTTTATTCTGCATTGGTATAATCACTGTAAAAATCATGCCTTTAGGTGTATTATGTTGTGCTTTAAAAGTACCTTGATGTGCTTCTACAATCCACAGTGCAATAGATAAACCTAATCCAGTCCCACCAGAAGCACGACTTCTAGCTTTATCTTCTCTAAAAAATCTTTCTGTTAATCTATGAATATTTTCTTCTGAAACACCTACACCAGTATCTGTTACTTCAATAATAATGTCATGATTATCAGACACATAAGTATTAATATTAATAGTATCCTTAGATTCTGTATATTTTAAAGCATTATCTAATAAAATAATGATTAATTGATGTATTCTAGCTTTATCTGCATTTATATTTAATGTTTGAGGTGCATTAATACTTAATAATTTTTCTTGTACTTGTGCTACTTCATTATAAACAGCACGAATCTCATTTAAAATAAGTATTAAATCAAAATATTCATATTGTAAATGGTTTTCACCGGATTCTGATTTAGATAAAGTCAATAAATCTGTCGTTAATTTTGTTAAACGTTTCGTTTCGTTTAATGTAATAGAAATATTTTCTGCGTGTTCTATAATCGGATCAAATGGTTTAGTTAATAATTGTTCTTGTTTACTTTGAATAATTGTTAACGGTGTCCTTAACTCGTGTGAAGCATTACCTATAAATTCCGATTGTTTTTTCCATCCTTCTAAAATAGGTTGCATCGCATTTTTTGCAATATGTCTACTAAATACAACTGCAATCAATACTAAGAATACCCCAAAAATAATCATCATTGTCGTATATGTAGATAATAATTTTGTTTCATTAGTAACATCTAAAATTAATTGTATATAATAGATCTTATTATTATCCGGTAGCGTCACTTTAAAAATTAATGTTCTGTATGTATTGCCATGATCATTTTTAAACTCAATAATTTTATTAAAGTGCAGTAAATTTAATGGAAATTCTCTTTTAATAATATGTATTTCTCTATCACTCAATAAACTTTCATTAACTAAAGTACCTGTTGTATTATAAACTGCTGAAATAATACGACTACCTGTATTTTGTTCTGAAAAATCAAATTGAGCTAAGGGTAATGATTTACTTGTAATTAATAATTGTTCATTCTCTGTCGTAACAGATTGTTCTAATTTTAATATTGTTTTAGGTAATAACAATCTCTCAACACCATCTGCTGTATTTGCAAGTATTGCTTGTTGTTCAGTTCTTAATAATCTATCAACTTGCACATACCAAATTAAATTCAAACATATTGTTAATAATACGATAAAAATTGTGAAGATAGATATCAATAATACTGCTGTTCTACGCATAAGTTCAGAAGATTGTTTTTTGATTAGTTGTTGTTCATTCAAATTATGACATACCTCCGTCAGTTAAAATATAACCTAGGCCTCTTACTGTTTTAAAATATTTATCATAGCCAAATGGTTTTAATTCTTTACGTAAACCACTCATATACACTTCTACTACACTTAATGTCGTATCTGAATCAAATCCCCAAATTCGATCAAATATTTGCTCTTTTGTTAGAATAACATTTTCATGAGATAAAAAATAACTCAACAATTCAAAATATTTACCTTGAATCTTCAATACATGACCTTCACATGTCACAACACGATTATTAATATGCAAAATAAGTTCTTTAAAATGTTGACTATCATCTAATGCAACTGCATTAGTCCTTCTTAAAATGGCTTCAATACGTGCTAGTAACTCATCTCTATTAAATGGTTTTACAATATAATCATCTGCACCACAATTCAAACCTTTTATACGGTTATCTACTGAATCTAAAGCAGTTAACATGCAAACTGGTGTATAGACACCTTTCTTACGTAATTTTTTTAACACTTCAAAACCATCTATTTCAGGTAACATCACATCTAATAAAATCAAATCATAAATACCTGTTTCAGCTAAATATAATGCTTCTTCACCATCATAAGCTTGTTTATAATCATATTGATGTTCAATTGTTTCAACAATAGATTGTGATAATTGTTTATCATCTTCAACAATTAATAATTTCATAATTTATTTCTCCTTTTACAATTGATATACAAAAAGATGGGCATCACCCATCTTTTGACTTTATTTTTTAACTAATGATGCAATGTTTAATTCTAATAATTGATCTAATGCAACTGCAGAAGGTGCTTGTGTTAATAAACAACTTGCAGAAGCTGTTTTAGGGAAAGCAATAACATCTCTTAAATTACTTACACCAGCTAATAACATCGCAAAACGATCTAAACCAAGTGCTGCACCGCCATGTGGTGGTACCCCATAATTAAATGCTTCTAATAAAAAGCCAAACTGTTCATGTGCACTTTCTTTACTAAAACCTAAAATTTCTAACATTTGTTCTTGTAATTGTTGATCGTGAATACGAATAGAACCACCACCTAATTCATAACCATTTAATACAATATCATAAGCTTGTGCATGTACTTTTTCAGGTGCAGTAGCTAATAACGGTATATCTGCTTCATTCGGCATTGTAAATGGATGGTGTGCTGAACTAAACTCACCTGAATTTTCGTCAAATTCAAATAATGGCCAATCAACTACCCATAAATAATTAAATTGATTCTCATCAATTAATCCTAATTGTGCACCTAATTTATTACGTAATGCACCTAATGCTGCGTAACAAACAGATAAACTATCTGCTACAAATAATAATAAATCACCAGATTGTGCATTTAAATGAGAGATTAATTGTTGATTTAAATCGCCTTCAAAAAACTTAGAAATAGGACCTGTTAAACCTTCATCTGTTACTTTCATCCAAGCTAAACCTTTAGCATCATAATTAGCAATAAATTGTTGTAGCGCATCAATGTCTTTTCTTGAGAAATTATCTGCTTGTCCTGGTACAACAATCGCTTTAACAGCACCACCTTGTTCAACTGCATTAGTAAAAACTTTAAAATCTATATTTGCTACTAATGAAGATACGTCTTGTAATTCTAAACCAAAACGTGTATCGGGTTTATCTGAACCAAATCTTTCCATAGCTTCATTATATGTTAATCTTGGGAAAGGTGCCTCAATTGTAATGCCTTTAACTTCTTTCATAACATGTTGAATCAAACCTTCAATCATACTAATAATTTCATCTTGACTCATAAATGTCATTTCCATATCTACTTGTGTAAAATCTGGTTGACGGTCTGCTCTTAAATCTTCATCTCTAAAACAGCGCGCTACTTGATAGTATCTATCAAAACCAGCAATCATTAATAATTGTTTAAATAATTGCGGTGATTGTGGTAAGGCATAAAATTCACCTGGATGTACTCGTGAAGGCACTAAATAATCACGTGCACCTTCTGGTGTAGATTTAGTTAAAATAGGTGTTTCAATGTCTGTAAACTCATTATTTTCTAAATAATCACGAATTGCTTTTGTTAATTTTGAACGCAAGTAAATTGTATCTGCTAATGGCTTACGACGTAAATCTAAATAACGATATTTTAAGCGTAATTCTTCACTTGAAGCATTCGCATCATCAAGTACAAAAGGTAATGTTTCTGCTTTTGATAAAATATCAATCTTAGTTACTTTTATCTCTACTTTACCTGAATAAATTTTATCATTAATTGTTTTATCATTTCTTAAAACCACTTCACCTGTGATAGAAACAACATACTCATTTCTTAATTCTTCTGCTATTGTATGTGCTGTTTCATTAATTTGGTTAGAAAATACACATTGCACTACACCTTTTTTATCACGTAAATCAATAAAAATTAAACTTCCTAGATCACGTCTTTTAGCGACCCATCCTTTTAATACTACTTGTTGCCCGACATATGTTTCATCTACTAATCCGGCATATGTTGTTCTTCCGTATGCTGACATATTATTTCTCCTTTAATTGTTGTTTTAAAAATTGTTCAATATTTGTAATTTCAATTTGCTGTTGTTCAAAATTAAGCATATTTTTTATTTGTACACTACCTTGTGATAATTCTTCATCACCTATGATAATTGTGTATTGTGCATTATAACGACTAGCAATTTTCATCTGTGCTTTCATTTTTTTATCAAAATAATCTTTTTCAGCTGAATAACCTGCAATGCGTAAATCATTTAATAATTTAACAGCATAATGATTGGCACGTTCGCCTAGTGTAACAATATAGACATCTAATGGTGCTACGATAGGTAATGCAATATTCTCATCTTCTAGTGCTAATAACAAGCGTTCTACACCTAAACCAAAGCCAATACCTGTTTGTTGTGGACCACCTAACATTTCAACTAAACCATTATAACGGCCTCCACCACATAATGTTTTCAATTCAACTTTTGGATTATCTAATACAATTTCAAAAGCTGTATGTGTATAATAATCTAAACCACGTACTAATTTCGAATCAATTTCGTAAGGAATTTCTAACATATCTAAATAATTAATAACTTGATCAAAATAAGCTTGACTCTCAGGTGATAAATAATCGTGTAAACTTGGTACTGTTTTCATTAATAGATGATTAGCATCTACTTTACAGTCTAAAATGCGCATTGGATTTTTCTCTAAACGTGCTTGACAATCACTACAAAATTCATGAATATGTGGTTTGAAATGCGCTTTTAAATCTTCATTATATTTTTGACGTTCACTCGCTTCACCTAATGTATTAACTAATACTTTAATATTATTTAAACCAAATGTTTTAAATGTTTGTACAGCTAAGGCAATCACTTCTGCATCTACTTGTGGATTTTGAACACCTATAACTTCGACACCAAATTGATTAAACTGACGATAACGCCCTTTTTGTTTACGTTCATATCTGAACATTGGCCCCATATAATATAATTTTTGTGGTTGTGTAACATCTGCGTAGAGTTTATGTTCAATATAAGAACGAATTGTACCAGCTGTCCCTTCTGGTCTTAATGTAATAGAACGTCCACCTTTATCTTGAAAAGTATACATTTCTTTTTGTACGATATCTGTAGTATCACCCACACCTCTAACAAATAATGCTGTTGATTCAAATATCGGTGTACGAATTTCTTGATAACGATATTGACGCAATAAATTATGTAATGTTGATTCTATATATTGCCATTTGTCACTTGAACTTGGTAAAATATCTTGCGTACCTCTTGGCATTGAAATTGTCATAATAAACCTCCTCTTAATATAAAAAGTCCCTTCAGATACTCTTAAAAATATCTGAAGGGACGATATCATCGTGTTGCCACCCAACTTCCACTAATATTAATATTAGTGCTCTAATACTTTAACGCAGTATAACGATTTTACTTTTTATCATAAAATAGAAATAAAAGTGTTCTTAAAATTAATACTAACTATTTTGCTTACAGCCTAGACAAAATTCTCTGATAAGTTAGATAAAATTAATTTTTGCTTTTATATATCTGTTAATATTATTTATCTTTCTATCTTAACTAATCTCTATGGACTTGTCAAGACGATATCAATTGAATTAATTGCGATGTAGCCTAT
>NZ_JBZXTS010000003.1:0-74103 GCF_058895785.1 Staphylococcus sp. B1(2026) | reverse complement strand
TAGGCTAGTTTTTTCCCAGCCCCTTAAGATGGAGACGGCGGGAGTCGAACCCGCGTCCAAAAGCACTTTGCACTTTACTTCTACATGTTTAGTTAACTCTTCAAAAGTTTAATTTATTTTCTACTGAGTAACAAGCTAAAAATAAACGAGTTTGATTAATTTCGGCTAATTAACTACAAACAGAAGTTAATTAGTATAGATCACTATTTTTTATGAATCGTCATTATCATCACATGATCAATAATGATAAGACAACCTTTAGCTAGCTTAAGCTGCTAAAGCGAATGAATTTGTTTTGTCAGTTATATTTAAACTGGTGTGTTGTTAACGAAGCCAACCCTTCGACATGCTATAAAGGCGCCATTACCCCTGTCGAATCCGTAACGTCCCCTTAATTTATATTAGTAATATATCATAACTTTGCTAAAAATACAAAGAAAACTATTTTATAATTATAATTTTGAAAACGGATTGCGTTTAGTAAATAGACTAAGGTATAATGAAGTAGTAATTAAAATAAGGGGGTACCATTAAGTGTACAATAAAATAGTAGAAGCGGCACAATATATAGAGCAACAAATTAAAGCGAAGCCACAAATAGGTGTGATATTAGGTTCGGGTTTAGGAGATTTAGCTGAACAAATTAATAATCCTACATTCATTAATTATGATGACATTCCACATTTTCCAAAAGCATCTCATGTTGTAGGACATAAAAATAGATTTGTAATAGGTGAGTTTCAAGGTAAATCAGTGATTATGATGCAAGGGCGCTTTCATTTCTATGAAGGATTTGCTATGAGAGATATTGTATTACCTGTATATGTTATGAAATATTTAGGGGCAACAAGTTTAATTGTTACTAATGCATGTGGTGCCGTGAATAAGTCATTTAATGCAGGTGATTTAATGTTAATTGATGATCATATTAATTATACATTTGATAATCCATTAAGAGGATTAAATATTGATGAAATGGGAACACGTTTCCCTGATATGAGCCAAGCATATAATAAAGAATATCAAGCACTTGCTAAAACAATTGCTAAATCTATGTCATTATCATTACAACATGGTGTTTATTTAATGTATCCAGGACCAAATTATGAAACGCCGGCTGAAATTCGTGCTTTCAGATTATTAGGTGCAGATGCAGTAGGTATGTCTACTGTGCCAGAAGTAATTGCTGCTTCACATTGTGGTATGAAAGTTTTAGGTGTTTCATGTTTAACAAATATGGCAGCAGGGGTTTTAGATCAACCTTTAAATCATGAGGAAGTATTAGAAACTTCTACAAAAGTAAAAGATAGTTTCCAAGGTTTAATTACTAAATTTATTGCAGATGTTCAGCTATAAACATTACATATACGTAAAATGAAGTAAGGTTAACCTTACTTCATTTTTATTAAATATAGTTTAATAAAGAAAGGAATTAAAATTGAAAAGTAAAATATGTGTGCCTATTATTGTGCATAGTCAATTATCTTTAAAGCAACAATTACTTCAAATTGATATAAATAAAGTTGATTGTTTAGAGATACGATTGGATTATTATCCGAACATCAATCATTTGAATGATATTGATGAATTATTTTCTGTAATTATTGAGCTAGCTAAATTACCTTATATTGTTACATTGAGAACGCAGCAAGAAGGTGGCTATTATGAAGGTACTTATAATGACTATCAACAAATCTATCAATATATTTTAAATAATTATTCTTGTTATGCGATAGACATAGAATGGCATTATGTAGAACAAGCGTCTCAATTAATACAACAAGCTTATCAAAAAAAAATTCAATGTATTATTAGTTATCATAATTTTATAGAAGTACCTAATTTAAAGACTTTATCATTAATTTATAAGCAAATGAATGTCCTTCCAAATATAATATATAAATTTGCGGTTTATCCTAATAATTATGAGGACATTATTTGTTTACTTAACTTTGTAAATACGCTGGATAAGAATAAGCAACATATTATTATTGCTATGGGACAATTGGGTTCAATTAGTAGAGTAGTACCGAATTTATTTAAGTCAATACTGACATTCGGTAGTTTAGAATATAGCTCAGCACCTGGACAAATTACATACACTAAATTGAAAGAGTTAGTTAATTTATTAAATGAAAATTAATTAAATTTATTTTTAATACTTAAGTCAAATTTAAGTTTTATTTTGTACGATAAGAAAAATATGAGGAGGTAGAAGATGTCAGAAAAATCATCAAACCGTCTATTTAATAAATATTTATTACTAATATTATTACCATTATTATCATTGTTATTAGGTGCTGGTTTAACGTATCATTGGTTGAAACCACAAAATTTAAATCAACCTGCAGTAATTAGTGACCAACCAAATAAAATTATTTCATCAACAGATGAATTAATTACGTCAGCAATTACATTAGCCAAAAAAAATGTAGTTTCTGTAACTAATTT
Organism: Staphylococcus sp. B1(2026); assembly: GCF_058895785.1. NCBI lineage: Bacteria > Bacillati > Bacillota > Bacilli > Caryophanales > Staphylococcaceae > Staphylococcus > Staphylococcus sp. B1(2026). The sequence continues at coordinate 71,652 of NZ_JBZXTS010000003.1, read as the reverse complement.
ACAAAGTACACAATCGTTATTTTCAAATCGTGTATTAACTAATGAAGAAAAATTAGATGAAGCATCAGAAGGTTCAGGCATTATTTATAAAATAGATAATAAAAAAGCATATATTATCACTAATGCACATGTCATAGCAGATGCTAATTCTCTGAATGTGACTTTAGATGATGGTCATATCGAATCAGCCAAAGTGATAGGTGAAGATATTTGGACGGATTTAGCTGTATTAGAGATTGATGCACAGTATGTGAAATCAGCAATTGCATTTGCTAATAGTGATGATGTGCTTATTGGAGAAACAGTTATTGCTATAGGTTCACCATTAGGACAATCTTTTGCAGGATCAGTATCTAAAGGTATTATTTCAGGTTTAGATCGTATAGTCCCTGTTGATATTAATAATGATGGTACGCAAGATTGGGAAGCTAATGTTTTACAGACAGATGCAGCTATTAATCCTGGTAATAGTGGTGGTGCTTTAATTAATACTCAAGGAAAATTAATCGGTATTAATTCTATGAAAATTGCTGTTGAAGGTGTAGAAGGAATTGGTTTTGCTATTCCAGCAAATGAAGTAGAAAAAATTGCACAACAACTTATTACTCAAGGTAAAGTATCTCGACCTACTTTAGGTGTGCAATTAGAAGCATTATCAAATATACCATCAGAAACATTAAATCGATTATTGCAATTACCAAAAGAAGTAAATGCTGGAGTAGTTATTGTTGATGTAGAAGATAAGTCAATGGCACAAAAATTAGGTTTGAAATCAGGTGATGTTATTACTAAAATTAATGATTTTGATATTACTAACACAGTAGATTTGAGAAAAGTTTTATTTTTAAATGTTAAAAATGGTGATAATATTACAATAACTTATTATCGTGACGGTAAATTGAAAACAACACAAGGACAATTAAAATATTAATTAAAATATTAATTAAAATGATAGGGACTATTTATCCTAATTTCTTATTATTAATTGAGCAATTTTAAATTATTTATGGTAAAATGATTTGTATATTATACGAAAGGATAATTAGTTGTTATGTTTGGTAGTTTGAAAAAAAAGGTAACACCACAGCAATGGATTGTTGTTTATTATTTGGTAGCCTTAATTATCGGTTTTTTATTATTAAACTTACCTTATGTCACTGTAGAATATGCTAATGTTAAGCTAATTGATAAATTATTTTTAGCTGCTAGTGCGATTAGTGTAACCGGATTAACACCATTTCCTATAGTCGATCATTTAACGATTTTTGGTCAATTTATTTTATTAATTATCTTTACTTTTGGTGGCGTAGGTGTAATGTCCATAAGTACAATTATTTATTTGGTGTTAAAGAAAAAAATAGGGTTGAAAGAGCGTCAACTTATTATGACTGATTATAATCAAGTTAAATTATCCGGTATTGTAGGATTGATTAGAGAAGTGACTTTGACGATTTTATTGATTGAACTATTAGGTGGTATTATTTTAGGATTATACTATTTAAATTATTATGATAGTTGGCAATCAGCATTCTTTCATGGCATATTTTCATCTGTATCAGCAACAACAAACTCTGGTTTTGATATTACTGGTCAATCTTTAATGCCATTTAAAGATGATTATTTTGTGTTGTTTGTTCATATGTTGTTAACGATCATAGGTGCAATAGGATTTCCAGTGTTAAGAGAATGTCGTATGTATATTACTTCAAAAAAAACTAAATTAAAATTTTCATTATTTACTAAACTAACGGTTGTTACTTATTTTTCTTTGTTATTATTAGGTGGATTATTATTGTTTATTTTAGAGTATCATCGTGCGTTTGGCCAAGAAAATTTTATAGGTAAAATTGTTCATTCGCTATTTCAATCTGTTGCTACTCGAAGTGGTGGCATGACAACTATACCTATGTCAAATTTCACAGAAGCTTCAGATGTATTAATGTCAGTTTTAATGTTTATAGGTGCTTCACCGAGTTCTATGGGTGGTGGTATACGGACAACAACTTTAGCTATTGGTGTTTTATTTTTAATTAATTTTGCTAGAGGTAATTATAAAATTCGTATTTTCAAAAGAGAAATTCATCATGAAGATCTATTTCGAGTTGTAGTTGTATGGATATTGTCATTTTTATTATTTATTACATCTATTTTATTGATTTTATTTGTTGAGGATTCAAAATTTTCCATGGCTTCTATTTTATTTGAGGTTGCTTCAGCATTTGGTACATGTGGTTTATCTCAAGGTATTACAGGAGAGTTATCGGTAATTAGTAAAATAATATTAATGTTTTTAATGTTTATTGGTCGTGTAGGGTTGCTGACCTTTATTATTATGTTAGGTGGAAAGCATGAACCAGAACTTTATAATTATCCTAAAGAACGTGTAATAGTAGCTTAAATTATTAAATTTGGAGGGAATAATGAAAAAAGTATTTGTATTACTTGTGACAATGCTATTGACAATGTCAGGCATTATTCAAGCAGAAGAACCTGAAACACTAACATCAAAAACAATAGAAGGAAAATCTGCTGTTGAAATTGCGAATATGTATGGTTATGAAGTATCTGAAACATATAATCCCCAAGCTTCTATAATTTTAGATGCAAAAACAGGACGTATTATTTGGGCAGATCATATGAATTTAGAAAGACATCCAGCTAGTTTATCAAAATTAATGACATTATATTTAGTTTATGAAGCAATTAATGAAGGGAAAATTTCGCTTGATCAAACAGTAGAAGTTACTGAAAAACATGTAAATATTGCTAACACCCCTTCATTGAGTAACAATAATATGGTTTTAGGTGTTCAATATACAGTCAGTGAATTAATAGATTTAGCATTGGTACCGTCATCGAATGCAGCCACAGTGATGTTAGCAGAAACAGTAGCAGCTGATGAAGGGCAGTTTGTTAATATGATGAATGAAAAAGCTAAAATGTTAGGAATGACACATTCTACATTTTATAATTCATCAGGTCCACCTAATGTGATTTTAGGTGAATATATTCCATCTGGACAAGCAGAAGATGGTGACAATATTATTACTGCTGAAGATTATGGTATTATGTTGTATCATTTTATTAACAAGTATCCACAATTTTTAGAACATACTAAAAATTATCAAGTGACGGTAAAAGCAGGTACACCTTATGAAGAAAGTTTTACAGGTTATCAACATTCCTTACCCGGTGGTCCTTATGAATATGAAGGCATGGATGGATTGAAAACAGGTTCTAGTGGTACAGCAGCTTATAATTATGCAGCAACAGTTATAAGAAATGATACAAGGTTTATAGAAATAATTTTAGGTGTTAGTGAGTGGGAAGATGATAATGGTGAGTTCTTTAGACATTTAGTAGGTAATGGTTTATTAGATTATGCTTATGATAATTTTGAATATAAAAAAGTTTTATCAAAAGGTAAGCAAGTGATTAATGGACAACAAATTTTTGTTGAAGAAGATTTATATGATTTAGTAGATAAAAATGAAAAATTAAATTTCACTATGAAAAATGATGTTATTGGTTTAATACATGAAAAAGCAGATTATATTTTACCAAATCAAACAGCGCCTACTGTTAAATATCATATCGTAGAAAAAACTCAAGAAACAACTAAAAAAGATAATACATCATTAATTAATAAGCTACGTAATAATTGGAAATTACTAGCGACAGTGATAGGTTTATCTAGTTTATTTGTAATATTAACAGTTCTTCTATTTAAGAAAAAATAAATGAATGCCTTAGGGCATTCATTTATTTTTTTCTAGTAATTCGACTATTTGTACAGCATTACTAGCAGCACCTTTACGAATATTATCAGCAACACACCATATATGGAAACTGTTATTTTGAGAAATGTCTTTTCTAATACGCCCAACAAAAACTTCATCACGACCAGTGGCATATAATGGCATAGGGTATTCATTATTTGCTATATTATCTACTAAAACGATACCTGGTGATTGTGATAAGATTTGACGAATTTCTTCTGTAGTTGTAGGTGTATTGAATGTCACATTGATTTCTACTGAATGGCAATTCAATACAGGGACACGGACACAAGTTGCTGTAATGGCTACATCATTACTTAGATTTAATATTTTTTTAGTTTCATTGATCATTTTCATTTCTTCTTTTGTATAACCATTATCTAAAAATGTATCAATATGAGGTAAAATATTATTATAAATAGGATGTGGATAATTCGTCGGGGCTTCGCCTAATTGACCTTGTATTAAATCATTAATACCTGCCTGTCCTGAACCTGATACAGCTTGATAAGTTGTATAAGCAATTCTGTTAATACCAAAAGCTTTATTTAGTGGTGCTAATGGAACAACTGATTGAATTGTGGAACAATTAGGATTAGCAATAATTTTACGATGTAATGTTGGGTAATTGCATTCAGGTACGATTAAATCAATACTATCATCCATACGCCAAGCACTTGAATTATCAATAACAATACATCCCTCTTTCTCAGCAATAGGTGCATATTTCAGTGAAGTATCACCGCCAGCTGAAAAAAGTACATAATCGATATGACGATTTGAAAATGATGATGATGTTAATTCTTCTACTGTGACTGTTTGATCTCTAAATGATATTTGTTTACCACTAGAACGTTTTGAAGCAAATAAATATAATTTATCGACTTTTAAATGACTTTCTGATAAACGTTGAATCATTGTTGTACCAACAACACCAGTAGCACCTACAATTGCAAAAATTGACATAAATAATCAGCTCCTTAAAATCTTATATATAATAATTAAACACGATAAACAAAATATATGCAATGTTTTTCTATATATGGTATGCTACTAAACATTGTATAGAAAAGAGGGAAAAAATGAACTTTTTATTTGTAGTTATTTTATTGATTTATGAAATATTGAATTATATGTTGTTTAAGGCATGGCGTTGGACATTACCTAGTCAATATCATTCATCAATAGTTTTATTATGTATTTATATGATAATATCTCATTTAACGATTATATTAGCGTTAATTAATCGGGATATGTTAATAACTAAAATATCTTTTATTTGGTTATTTTATTTTGTTTACGGACTAATTTTAGCATTTATTGGTAGTATTATTTATTTGATAATGAAAAATTATATACCTTCTATTAGACAAATTATCATTATATCAGCTTATTGTATATTAATATTATTAACGATAGTAGGTTATTATAACGCATATACAACTAAAATTGTTGATTATACAGTACAAATTAATAAGCCGTTAGATAAACCAGTTAAAATCGCTTTAGTATCAGATATTCATTTAGGTACTTTTGTAGGTAAAAATCATTTGAATCAATTGAATCATTTATTAAGTGAACAAAAACCAGATAATATTTTTATAGCTGGAGATATTTATGATGATACTTTAACAGGATTTCATCAACATCATTTAAGTAGTTATTTAACAAAATTATCGACAATTGCACCGACTTATGCCATTTTAGGTAATCATGATTTTGCTGAAAGTGAGATGGCAACGATTACTAAGCAATTAGGCATTCAAGTATTAACAGATGATATTGTTGAAACTGATGAATTTGTATTAATTGGGAGAAGAGATAGTTCTATAGCAAGAAATAGACAAAGTATAGCACAATTATATAAACAATTGACATTAGAACAACAACAATTACCTGTCATTGTAATGGATCGTAATCCGGATGATATTGTGCATGCTAAGCAATTACCAATTGATCTCCAATTATCAGGTCATACACATAATGGTCAATTATGGCCATTTAATATGGTTGTGAATAAGATTTTTGAAGTGGCTTATGGTAGTAAAGTAATTAATGAAACAATGTTTATTACTTCTTCGGGTTATGGCTTTTGGGGAATGCCATTTAGAATAGGGAGTCAATCAGAAATTGTGATGATTACAATTATCGGTAATAAATAATATAAAAGTGATTGATAGCGAAAGTTATCAGTCACTTTTATATTTTTAGGGCATTTTATTCAATTAGTCAATTGACAAAAAATATAATATTATTGTATTATATATTTAGAACAATAAAATTCAGTTAATTTAGAAAACTCTTTATATTACAAATTTTTTGGAGGTAAATGATGACTTTAAAAATTGAAAATTTAGTAAAAAAATTTGGTGATTTTACAGCAGTAAAGAATTTATCATTAGAAGCGAAAACAGGTCATATTTTTGGTTTAATCGGACCAAATGGTTCTGGAAAAACAACTACATTTCGGACTATCTTAGGTTTGTATACTGTAGATCAAGGTGAAATTTATTGGGACGGTAAGCAAATTTCATCTTTTAACCGCCAAAAATTAGGATTTTTACCAGAAGAACGTGGTATTTATCCGAAAATGAAGGTGCAGGACCAATTGTATTTTTTTGGTGAATTAAAGGGAAAGACAAAAAAAGAATTAAAACCTAAAATTGATATGTGGTTAAAACGTTTCAATTTAGAAGATAAACGTCATGATAAAGCTCAAAAATTATCCAAAGGTAACCAACAAAAATTACAACTAATTGCTAGTTTTTTACATGAACCAGAATTTTTAATTTTAGATGAACCATTTTCTGGGTTGGATCCAGTGAATGCTGAATTATTAAAACAAACTATTATTCAATTAAAAGAACAAGGAACTAGTATTATTTTCTCTAGTCATCGTATGGATCATGTAGAAGAGTTATGTGATGGTATATGTTTAATGAAAAATGGTGAAGTCTTATATACAGGTGATTTAATTACTTTAAAGCAAAATATAGGACGTATTAAATTAACAATGAAAAAATATTTATCTAAAGAAAGTTTAGTGGATTTTCCGGGTGTGTTAAAAGTTGAAGAACGAGAAGAAAATTTTGTCATATATTTACAACATGAAAAATTTGGACGTCAAATTTATGATGCCATTGATTTAGACTATATTAGTCAATTTAATTTAGATTATTTATCATTAGAAGAAATATTCAAATTGAAAGTAGGTGAAGTGAATGAATAGCTCAGTATTTGTTTTATATAAACAATATATTTTAGAAAAATTAAAAAGTGCAGGATTTATTTTCACGACATTATTTTTAGCAGGATTTGTTGTGTTAGCATTTAATTTTTCAACAATTATTAATGTGTTTATGGCTAATGAATCGACAGTCATAGGTGTGAATCAACCTAATGCTACACAAATTCATTTTGTTAATGGGAATAATCTTTCTTTTCAAGAAGGTAAATTTATTAATAAAGACATTGAGGATGAAAAAGTAAATGCCATTTTAAATATTACAACAACTGCAGATGGACAATTAGCAGCAGAAATTGTAAGTGATAGATCTTTAGAACAAAATATATTAATGGATCTTAATCAAATGTTAACTATTCAAAATCAGCAATTTTTGGGCAAAAAGTTAGGGTTAACGAGTGAACAAATTAATAAATTAGTGAGTACATCCATTGAAGCTAAAAATGAGATTCTTGATAAATCGCATAATAATAAATCTCTCGAAGAAAAAATGATTGGTAAATTTGTATCTTATATGTTAGCGACAATTATGATGTCAATGACTATGATGTATGCTCAACAATTATTAGTAAATATCTCAGTAGAAAAAGGTACAAAAATTTTAGATGTTTTATTTTCAAGTGTAACACCTAGACAACATATTATTGCTAAATTGTTAGCTACGTTGACATTATGTTTATTACAAATTAGTTCAATTGGATTGATCGTCTATATTGGTTTATTCTTTACCAATCAATTATCAGCATTTTCTAGTGTTGCGCATATTACACCTATGTTTATCGTTATTTCAGTATTATATTTATTAGGTGCTATAGTACTGTATACAATATTCGGAGCTATTTTAGGTGCATTAGTTACACGTCCAGATGAGGCTCAACAAGTAGCTTATCCATTAAGTATTTTAATGATTGTTGGTTTTTATGCGACGATGATTGGTATGACGAATGCTGATGCATTATGGTTTAAGGTGATGTCACATATACCATTCTTTTCATCTCTAATGATGCCAATGCGTTATAGTTCAACAGATATGCCGTTTAATGAAGTTGTGATTAATCTAGCTGTATTATATGTAACATGTTTTATCTTATTTGTCGTAGCAATTAAATTATATGAAAAAATAGTATTTAGAAATGATACAGGAAATGTATTTAAGCGTTTGTTAACAGGTTATCAAAGTCAACAATAGTAAAATGTCCTAAGCATGACATTAAAAGGCTTTTTCATTATGTTTAAAGATGAAACAGTTTAGATGAATTTTATATCAAGTAGATTATCATTGTTTAATGTTAAGAAATTCAAAAGTTCATAATTGGCATTTATCTTTACATAGTATATAATAGAGTTACTTATAAATTCTTTTTAACAATTATATGATTAAGAGATTTAATTAAGATAATGGTAATATTATGTATTACCGATGGAGAGATGGAGGCTAATAATGGCACGTTATTATTTTGTGGGGATAAAAGGAGCAGGAATGAGCCCACTAGCACAAATTTTACATGATTTAGGCAATGAAGTTAAAGGTTCAGATGTCGCAAAACATTTTTTCACTGAAAAAGGTTTGCTTGATAGAAAAATAGAAATATTAGTTTTTTCAGAAGAAAATATTAAAAATCTTGAAAATGACTGGATGATTATCATGGGAAATGCATTTGTTAAAGAAGGCATTTCAGTTGAAGCAGATTATATTAGAAATACAGGTCGTAGTTATTACCAATATAATGATTTTTTAGGTCGATTTATGGAACAATTTACGTCGATTGGTATTTCTGGGACACATGGTAAAACATCAACAACTGGCTTATTAAGTCATGTGATGAATAAACAAAGAAAAACAACTAAATTAGTAGGAGATGGTACAGGTCAAGGTATTCCAGATAGTGAATTTTTTGCGTTAGAATCATGTGAATACCGTGGGCATTTTAAAGCTTATCATCCTGACTATGCGATTATCACTAATATAGATTATGATCACCCTGATAGTTTTAAAAATATTCAAGAAGTAATTGATGTTTTTCAATCATTTGCTAATAATGTTAAAAAGGGGATTGTATTATGTGGAGATGATCCTAATTGTCATAAAATTAAAGCTGATGTACCGCTTGTTACGTATGGTTTTAACGTAGGTAATGATTTTTACGTTCCAAAAGATAGTGTGGTAAAATTAGCTAAAAAAGGTACACAATTTGATGTGTATTATCAAGGACAGTTTTATGGTCAATACTGGATTCCATTATATGGTGCCCATTCTATTCAAAATGCATTATCTGTTATAGCTATTTGTGAATTAGAAGGTCTAGATAAAGAAATTACTAAAGAAGCTTTTCATGATTATAAAGGTGTTAAACGTCGTTTCTCTGAAAAAGATTATGGTTTCCAAATTTTAATTGATGATTATGCACATCATCATAATGAAGTTTTAGCAACTTTAGATGCAACAACATCTAAATATCCAGGTAAACCAGTGGTTGCAATTTTCCAACCACATACTATTTCTAGAACTAAGCAATTTTTAAGTGAATTTGCAGTGACATTAAGTAAGGCCGATAAAGTTTATTTATGTGATATTTTTAAATCAGCACGAGAAGAAAAAGCAGTACCAGAAGTTGTTATTGAAGATTTACAAAAATTAATACAAGACTCAAGTATTATCACAAAAGACAGTGTTGAACAATTATTACAGCATCAAAATGCAGTATTGTTATTTATGGGGGCAGGAGATATTCCTCATATTCAAAATGCATATGAACAATTATTAGCTAGTCAAGATATTCATGAAATAAAAAAATAATCGGAGGAATTTAAAATGAATTGGGTTATATTAGGATATGTTGCTGCGATTGTTGCAGCAATTGGTTTTTTCATTTTATGCATCGGTATAGTTAAAACATTACGAGAAGCGACAGTATCGTTGAATTTAGTTAACCAAACATTATCTAATACTGAAAAAAGCATAGAAGGTATAGCAAAAGAAACAGAAATTTTATTAGCACAAACGAATACATTATTAGTAGATATTCAAGGTAAGTCAGAAGAATTGAACCCAGTTGTTGTAGCAGTTGGACAATTAGGAAGTTCTTTACAAAAATTTGCTACTTCTGTTGATAAAGTAAATACATCAGTAACAAAAGAGTTACAACATAGTAAAGGACCAATTTTAAAAGCAAGTTCAATTTCTAAACGTATGATTACTTTAGTTAATTCTGGAAAAAAATTAAAGTCAATTAAAAACAAGGACGTTAGTAAACTGAAAACGAAAATTAAATAAGCTAAAAAAAGAAATATGATAATTTAAATAATCATATTTCTTTTTTGAATGGAAATAAATGGTTAATTAAAGCTCAGATGTTGGACTTTTATGAAGTGCTATAATATAATAAATGCATATTTTAGTAAGAGAGGTAAAGTAAATGACTAAAAATCAAATTGGTGTCGTAGGTCTTGCAGTAATGGGTAAAAACTTAGCATGGAATATTGAATCTCGTGGATTTACCGTTTCTGTTTATAATCGTAGTTATGAAAAAATACAACAAATGTTAGAAGAATCAGTTGATAAACAAATTTCTGGTGAAGAAACAGTTGAAGCATTTGTTAACTCACTTGAAGTACCTAGAAAAATTATTTTAATGGTTAAAGCAGGTGAAGCAACTGATAAAACAATTGAATCTTTAATTCCTTATTTAGATAAAGGGGATATTATTATTGATGGTGGGAATACTTATTTTGAAGATACGATTCGCCGCAATAAATATTTATCTGATTTAGGTTTTAATTTTATTGGGACAGGTGTTTCAGGTGGTGAAGAAGGTGCATTAAAAGGACCTTCAATTATGCCTGGTGGACAAAAAGAAGCTTATGAATTAGTTGCACCTATTTTAGAAGCTATTGCTGCTAAAGTAAACGATGAACCATGTGTAGCTTATATTGGTCCAGATGGTGCAGGTCATTATGTGAAAATGGTACATAATGGTATTGAATATGCTGATATGCAAGTTATTGCTGAAAGCTATGATTTATTAAAAAATTCAGTAGGTTTAACTCATGAAGAAATTGGTGAAGTATTTGCTGAATGGAATAAAGGTGAGTTAGATTCATATTTAATAGAAATTACTGCTGATATTTTTAAAGTAACTGATGAAGAAACTGGTTTACCTTTAGTAGAACAGATTTTAGATACAGCTGGTCAAAAAGGGACTGGTAAATGGACATCTATTAATGCTTTAGAATTAGGTATACCATTAACAGTCATTACTGAATCTGTATTTGCACGTTATATTTCAAGTCGTAAAGAAGAACGTATAGCGGCTTCTCAACAATTATCAGGGCCTCAATATGCATTTACTGGTGATAAAAAAGAAATGATTGAAAAAATCCGTCGCGCATTATATATGAGTAAAATCTGTTGTTATGCACAAGGGTTTACACAATTGAAAGAAGCATCAGATATTTATAATTGGGATTTAAAACTAGGTGATTTAGCTATGATCTGGCGTGCAGGTTGTATTATTCGTGCACAATTCTTACAAAAAATTAAAGAAGCTTATGATCGTGATGGTCAATTAGCTAATTTAATGTTAGATCCTTATTTCAAAGATGTGGTTGAAGAATATCAAGCAGCATTACGTGATGTTGTTATTTTAGGCGTACAACAAGGTGTACCAACACCAGTCTTTTCAAGTGCCTTGGCTTATTATGATTCATATCGTGCTGCTGATTTACCAGCTAACTTAATTCAAGCACAACGTGATTATTTTGGTGCACATACGTATAATCGTAAAGATAAATCAGGTGTATTCCATACAGACTGGATTAGAGAAGCTAAAAAATAATATTAGATTAGCAGTTAATGAGACTTCTCTTGCGTCAAGTAGTGAGAAGTCACTTAACTATTGAATTCATTTAGAAGTATAGAGATAAAAGGAGACTATTATGGCACATAATCATAGCGAGCCACCATGTTTGATTACGATTTTTGGTGCAACAGGTGATTTAACTAAAAGAAAATTATTGCCTTCATTATTTCATTTATTTCAGCAAAATAATTTAAATGAAAGATTTGCTATTGTAGGCATTGGTCGTCGTGATTGGAATGATGATGAATTTAGAGCAGTTGCTAAAGAAGCAATCAGTGAACATATTGAGAATGTAAATGAAATCGATGATTTTTTAAAACATGTTTATTTTTGTCCGCTTGATGTTTCGCAAGATGATGAATTTGATAATTTGAAAAAATTACATGATCAATTAGATGTACAATATCAATTAGAAGGTAATCGTTTATTTTATTTAGCAATGGGACCAGACTTTTTTGGACCAGTTGCTAGTAAGTTAAAGCAACATAAATTAACAGAGACTAAAGGTTTCCATCGTTTAATTATTGAAAAACCTTTTGGTAGAGATTTAGCCAGTGCAATGGCATTGAATAAAGAAATTAATCGTTCATTTAAAGAAGAAGATATTTATCGTATCGATCACTATTTAGGTAAAGATATGGTACAAAATATTGCAGTATTACGTTTTGCTAATATTTTATTTGAACCATTATGGAACAATCAATATATTACTAATGTTCAGATTACTTCTAGTGAAAAATTAGGGGTTGAAGAACGTGGGGGTTATTATGAAACGAGTGGTGCTTTGCGTGATATGATGCAAAATCATATGTTACAAATGGTTGCATTATTAGCAATGGAGCCGCCAATTAGCCTTTCACCTGAAGATATTCGTAATGAAAAGGTTAAAGCTTTACGCTCAATTCGTCTTTATTCTGAGGATGAAATAAGAGAAAATATTGTTCGTGGTCAATATGGTGCGAGTGAAGAATTTAAAGCTTATCGTGATGAAGAACGTGTAGACAAAAATTCAAATACTGAAACATTTGTAGGTGCTAAAATTTTATTTGATAATTTCAGATGGTCAGGCGTACCTTTTTATGTTAGAACTGGTAAACGCATGAAAGAAAAAGAAATTACAATTGTTGTAGAATTTAGAGAAGTACCGATGAATTTATTCTATCAAAAAGAGAAAAAAACACCGACAAATATTTTAGTTATTCGTATTCAACCAGACGAAGGTATTACATTATATCTAAATGCGAAACGTGGGACACATGGTATTGATACAAAACCAATTCCATTGTCATACAGTTTAACAAAATCTGATAAAATGAATACAGTAGATGCTTATGAATCATTAATTTATGATGCAATTCGTGGTGATTCTACTAATTTCACACATTGGGAAGAATTAAGAGCATCATGGACATTTATTGATAAAATTTCTGATGTTTGGGAAAAAGAATTACCAGAATTTCCAAATTATGTGTCAGGTGAGAATGGCCCACAAGCATTTAATGAATTATTAGAAAAAGATAATTTCCATTGGTGGGAAGTTTAAGCATATATTAAGATGATGAGAGTTAATCTCATTTAACTAATATTTATTATATTAATTTGTAAGGGATGTTAGCAATGTGGACAATTAAACAAACTTATATGCACTATGAACCATGGTGGTTATTTGAAGATTGGGAAACATTTGTTGTTAAGACTTATCATTTTGAAGATAAACAACAGTTACTTCATAAATTAAGTGAATTAGATAGTTATTTTCAAAAAGAAAATGACTATACTGCTTGTAAAGGCAATATGAAAGCCTATTGGCGTAAAAATGATAAGTATTTTTGTGTAGAATGTGACGATGAATTACAAAAATACACAGGATTAATAATTTTAAAAGATAATGAAGTGATTAAATAAAAAGAAGCATCAACTGAGTATAATTTAGTTGATGCTTTTATTATGTATATACTAAAATTGCCTACCTTAATCAAAAAGTAGGCAAGAAGTTAATTGAATCTTCTTTTTTTTATGATATACCATAAACTAGACATAATTAATATGATAATGCTAATTGTGATTAACCATGCAGCTAATAATTGAAAAATATATGTGTATTGCCTGTGATTAAACCAATAGATATAAGTTTTCAAGTCAACTGTAACAAATAAAATAAGTAAGGGTAGACCCCATAGTGCTAATTGTACTAAATAAAATTTTAAAAATTTCATAAAATTCACCTATTTTAAAATACCTGACCAATGTAAGTATTCTTCATAAGTCATTTCTTTATTAATTGTTTCGCCAGCATCTTTTAATTCAATAACACGATTAGCAATTGTATTAATAAATTCAAAATCGTGAGATGTAAATAAAATAGAACCTTTAAAAGCAATTAAACCGTCATTAACTGCAGTAATTGATTCTAAATCTAAGTGGTTAGTAGGTTCATCTAATAATAATACATTAGCACCAGATAACATTAATTTAGATAGCATACAACGTACTTTTTCTCCCCCAGATAATACAGAAGCTTTTTTAAGTGCTTCTTCTCCTGAAAATAACATACGTCCTAAGAATGATCTTAAATAACTTTCTGTTTGCTCTTCTGGTGGTGCATATTGACGTAACCATTCTACAAGTGTTAACTCGCTACCTTCGAAATAGGCACTATTATCTTTTGGTAAATAGTTTTGAGACGTTGTAATACCCCATTTATAGCTACCACTATCTGGTTCTAATTCACCAGCTAAAATTTTTAATAATGTTGTTTTAGCTGCTTCTTCACCTAAGAAAATAACTTTATCATTTGGGTTAATTGTGAAGCTAACATCATCTAGTACTTTAACACCATCAATCGTTTTTGATAAGTTAGTGACTTGTAATAAATCATTTCCAATTTCACGATCAGGTTTAAAACCAACGAATGGGTAACGTCGACTAGATGGTTTAATATCATCTAATGAAATTTTATCTAACATTTTTTTACGACTTGTCGCTTGTTTTGATTTAGAGGCATTAGCAGAGAAACGTGCAATAAAGTCTTGTAATTCTTTAATTTGCTCTTCTTTTTTCTTATTAGAATCTTCTGCCATACGACGTGCAAGTTGGCTAGATTGATACCAAAAATCATAGTTACCTACATATAATTCAATTTTACCAAAATCTAAGTCGCAAATATGTGTACAAATATTATTTAAGAAATGACGGTCATGAGATACAACAATGACAGTGTTTTCAAAATTGATTAAAAAATCTTCTAACCAAGAAATTGCTTGGATATCAAGACCATTGGTAGGCTCATCTAATAGTAATACATCAGGATTACCGAATAGTGCTTGTGCTAATAATACCTTTACTTTTTGAGAGTTATCTAATTCACTCATTAATTGATCATGTAAAGTAGCATTAATACCTAAACCCTCTAATAATTGAGCGGCATCACTTTCAGCTGTCCAACCATCCATTTCTGCAAATTCACCTTCTAATTCAGCTGCACGAATACCGTCTTCATCTGTAAAAGGTTCTTTCATATAAATTGCATCTTTTTCATGCATCACTTCCCATAAACGTTCATAGCCTATTAACACAACATCCAATACTTTTTTATCTTCAAATGCAAAGTGATCTTGTTTTAATACGGCTAAACGTTCATCAGGACCCATAGATACGTGGCCATCTTGTGATTCAATATCACCAGCTAATACTTTAATAAATGTAGATTTTCCGGCACCATTGGCACCAATCAAACCGTAACAATTACCTGGTGTAAATTTAATATTAACGTTTTCAAATAGTTTACGATCACCAAATCGTAAACCTAAATTAGTTGCTTGTAACATTATTGTCCTCCATAGTTCTAAATTTCTTTCATAAGTATAACATATCTCATATATTATTTGTTGAAAGAAGATAATTATTGATAAAAAATTAATTGTATTATATAATCTAGTTATCAAGACTAGATTATATAATGATTATAAAATGGAGGGTTATGATTAAATTACCAAAATGGCAAACATTGCCAACATTAGAATTATATTTAGATCAAGTATTAATTTTTGTTAATCAACAATTAACACCTTTATTCCCACAACAGGAAACTATTTTAACTGCGTCAATGATTAATAATTATGTAAAACAAGGTTTAATTCCTAAACCAACTAAGAAAAAGTATAATCAACGACATTTAGCTTATTTAATTTCTATTACATTATTAAAAACAGCTTTTAATATTCATGATATATCGAGTGCGATGCAACATATTTCAGCACAACATGGGTCAGAACAAAGCTATAATGATTTTGTTGATTTTGTTGAATTAATTTTTAATAATCAAGAAATTACAGACATATTACCTAAAAATCAGCAATTAATTTATAATGCTTGTCGCACAGTTTATTTACATCGTCAATCTTTAATATTGTTAGACGAATTAATTAATGAGGAGAGTTATCATGAAAACATTTAAGCAAACAGTTCAACTACCTTTCGGAGAAGAAGTAGGTAATGCTGTCTCGCATGCCATAGGTGCCACTACCATGTTAGTTTTATTACCTATTTGTGCGGTATATAGTTATATTTATTACGATATAACGCAAGTAGTAGGCATTTCTATTTTCATTATTAGTTTATTTTTAATGTTTCTATCATCAACGATTTATCATACGATGGCGTACGGTTCAACACATAAATATATTTTAAGAATTATTGATCATAGTATGATTTATATCGCGATTGCTGGAAGTTATACACCTGTTGCACTGACAGTAATTGGTGGCTGGTTAGGTTATACAATTATTGTCTTGCAATGGGGAATTACTATTTTTGGTATTTTATATAAAATCTTTGCAACACATGTAAATGAAAAGTTTAGTTTAACTTTATATATTATTATGGGGTGGTTAATTATTTTTATTATGCCTAAATTAATAAAACAAACTTCTGCTATCTTTTTATTATTAATGGTTATAGGTGGTGTTTTATATACTATAGGTGCCTGGTTTTACGCACAAAAAAAACCATATTTTCATATGATTTGGCACTTATTTATTCTAGCGGCAGCTATTGTACAGTTTATTGCTATAGTGTTTTATATGCGATGATAATGTTATGTTTTAACAGAAGAACCAAGTGTAGCGCAGTAGTATGGGCACCAATAAAATATTGACACTATTAATTGATTATAAATTATTTACTAAAAAAGAATATTCTGTATAATCAAACTATTAAATAAAAGGATAGGTGTTGTTATGAAATTTAAAAATATCATGGTTTAGGTTGTTTATCATTAGTCTTAGTAGCTTGTAACAGCAGGAATGATGAATATGAGGGCGTTAAACATGAAACAAAAGTAAAAGAAACTAATAAAATTGATGAAATCGAAGATAAAAAAGAAGCAACTGTAAAACAATTAAGTTTTGAGACATTTGTAGATGAGTTTGTGACAGATATGTCGGATGTTGAAGAGGTTCATTATAATGAAGCAATAAGACATTTGTTATCAAACCTACAAACGGAGATGTAAACAATGTGCTACTTGGTATAGCAACTAAACAAGATGGAGCAAAAGAGGCATGGCAAACTATTACTGATAATGTTGTTAAAATAAGTAATCAAGTTAATGAAAATTTTGGTTCGGGTTATTCGTTTGAAGTATTAAACCCATTATCAGAAGATGAACGTGTTATTCTTCAAGTAGAAGATGGTAAAATCATTTACGATATAGCAAATGATCATTAAATAGCAGTGTAAAATGTAGATCATTTTAAAAAGACATTATTAATTTTTAATGTAGTTGTTGTAGCTTGTTATTTTTTCTGATATATAAAAAACGGCTTAATGCTAAGGACTTTACCTGTTAGTATTAAGCCGTTTGTATTATCCCCAAAAATAATAAATGATAGCACAGATAACACCTATTAAAATGACGAATTCATATAATTTAGGTTTTCTTGTTTCCCAAGTTATTGTGACATGTTCATTAGGTTTGTACATACCTTTCATTAAAGCTACCTCTATTTCACTAGAATTGATAGATTTATTTTACAATATAAATTGGATGAAACCAACTATTTTATTGTTTTAATTGTTCAATTAAAGCATCAATATCGATTTCTTTTTGATAATCAACGTCATCTAAGGCAAAACCATTTAATTGCATGAAATCTTGTTGAATACCTTTAAAGTCAGTCAATTCATGTAAATTTTCTTCGGTAATTTGATCTAAAATTTGTTGAACTTGTTGTTGGATTTGTGGTGCAAGTTCATATTTATCAATACGATAACGCAAATCATTATCTAAATCTGTTGTAGGTGATTGGGCTAGTTGTGCAAAGAAATGATACATATGTTCAATTGGTAATTCTTCTGTGCCTGCTTGGGTCATTACTTTTTTTAGAGCTGCGGCATATAATGGGAAATTAGGAATCACTGCGCTAGCTTTAGTCATTACAGCTTTACAAACAACAGTTGCTGCGCTACCACCTAATTGATTAGATAGTAGTTGATTTAAGTGATCTGCAGTTTGTTCTAAATGTGTTTTAGCACGACCGATAGTACCGTGACGATAAATTTGTTCTGTACTTTGTGCCCCAATATAAGTATAAGCTAATGTTTGTGCATTTGGTGCAAGTAATTGCTGCTCTAATAGATGATTGATCCATAGTTGCCAATCTTCACCACCCATCACCTTAACAGTATGTTCAATTTCTTGAGGTGTAGCTGGTTCAATAGTTTGTTCTGCAATTTCACCAGTTAAAATACGTACTGTTTTGCCTGTAAATGCTTGGCCAATTGGTTTAAGTGCTGAAGTGTAAATTTCTTTTGTGATTGGATCTTGGCGTTTAGGGGAAGCCAATGAATAAATAACTAAATCAATTTGGCCTAAAGTGTCTTTAATAAATTGAAGTGCTTGTGTTTTAAATTCTGGTGAAAAAGCATCACCACTTAGTTGATAAGTTGTTTTTCCTTCTGTTTTAGAAAAATTTTCAAACCATAAATTATTCCAATAACCTGCAGTACCAGTACGTTTACCACTTGGGCCATTTGAGCGACTGATTGATATGATTTCTGAATCACTACCGAAAGCTAGCGCTATACGTGAAGCTAATCCATAGCCTGTAGAACCTCCGATAATTAATACTTTTTTTGGCCCTTGAAATGTAGGTTGTTGTTTAACATAGTTGATTTGTTGTTGTATGTGTTGTCCAAGACCTACAGGGTGTGTTGTTAGTGCGATATTCATTTTAACAATGGGATTAATTTTAACCATATATTACGACTCCTTTAATAAAAAAATATGTTTTGAGTATAAAAGTATTTGACTTTATATATTAAATTATATAACATATTAATTAAAATTAATAGTTTGAATTTCCAAATATTTAAAGTGAGGTTATTATGACAAAACAATTACTACAACAAATTATGGCATTGTATGAAAAATCAAGTGCTTCTGAAATGGAAGTGACAACAAAAGATTTAACAATAAAGTTAAAAAGACAGAATAATAGTTCAACAACAAATATAAATGAAATAGTTACAACAGACAGTCAACTAGAAATTAGTGATGAAAAAATGGAAACAGAGACAATAAAAATAAAATCGCCATTAGTCGGTGTTTATTATGAAGCTAAAGCACCTGGTGAGGCACCATTTGTTAAAATAGGTGATCGTGTACAAAAAGGACAAATTTTAGCAATTGTAGAAGCTATGAAAATTATGAATCATATTACAGCGACAGATGATGGTATCGTGACTGCGATTCATGTGAATAATGGTGACATTATAGAATTTGATCAAGTGATTGTAGAATTGACAACAGAAGGGTGATAACATGAAAATTTTAGTAGCTAATCGTGGAGAAATTGCGGTAAGAATTATTCGTGCGTGTAGAGAATTAGCAATTCCTACTGTGGCTATTTTTGCTAAAGGAGAAGAACAAGCCTTACATGTGCAATTGGCAGACCAAGCCATTTGTGTCGGTGATAAATTAGCCAAAGATAGTTATTTAAATATGACTAATATTATTAGTGCAGCAATTGCTAGTCAATCGACAGCCATTCATCCAGGATTTGGTTTTTTATCAGAAAATGCTGAATTTGCTCAACGCGTGACTGAATGTGGTTTGATTTTTATAGGTCCTAAAGCAAGTATGATAGAACAACTTGGTGATAAAGCACGTGCAAGAGAAATTGCAGAACAATGTCATATTCCCATTGTTCCGGGGAGTTCTCAACAGTTTGATGATGATGAGCAATTATTAGCCACAGCACAAAATATAGGATATCCTTTATTGTTGAAAGCGGTCAGTGGTGGTGGTGGAAAAGGTATGCGTATTGTACATAATGATGAACAATTATTAACAAGTTATGCCATTGCCAGTCAAGAAGCGTTGGCTAATTTTGGAGATGAACGATTATATTTAGAAAAATTCATTGTAGAACCACATCATATTGAAGTGCAAATTATTGCTGATCAACATGGTCATATTGTGCATTTAGGTGAGCGTGAATGTTCGTTGCAACGTAATTATCAAAAAATTATTGAAGAATGTCCTTCACCTTTTATTAGTGAAGAGTTAAGACAACAATTAGGTGAAGCAGCGATTAAATTAGCGCAATATTGTCAATATGATAGTGTAGGTACGGTAGAATTTTTAGTAGATAAACATCAAAATTTTTATTTTATTGAAATGAATACACGTATTCAAGTTGAACATCCTGTTACTGAAATGGTTACAGGAATAGATATTATTAAAGAAATGATTCAAGTAGCGCATCATCATCCTTTATCTTTTACGCAACAACAAGTTCATTTACAAGGTCATGCAATTGAATGTCGTATTAATGCAGAAGATCCTGATCATCATTTTGCGCCTTGCCCAGGTTTAATTAAGCAATTAATTGTGCCAGGAGGTCCAGGGATAAGAATTGATAGTGCTGTTTATCAAGGATATAAAATTTCACCATTGTATGATGCAATGATTGCCAAAGTGATTGCTTATGGTAAAACAAGGGAAGAAGCACGCCTGAAAATGGTGAGAGCATTAGAAGAATTATTGATTATGCCAATAACGACAAATATTGATTTTCAATATGATTTAATACATCATCCTGTTTTTACATCAGGAAAATATACAACCAACTTTATTAATACATTTATTAAAGAAAGAAGTGAATAGTTGTGAAATTATTTGATTTAGCTAAACAAAGAAGAAAAAAATTTATACAAGCTACGGAAGTAGAGAAAGTAGTATTACCTGATGGTTTGTATAAACAATGTGAGCAATGTAAACAATTAATTTATTCTCGTGAGGTAGTGGAACAACAATGGTGCTGTCCACATTGTCATCATTATTTTAGAATGCATGCAAAACATCGAATTCAATTACTTGTTGATGCTGGTAGTTTTAAAGCTTTGAAATTTGATGCTTCAAAAGTAATGTGTAATCCTTTAGAATTTCCACAATACGAGGAAAAACGTTTATCTTTACAGAATAAATTACAATTAGAAGAAGCGGTTGTATGTGGTACAGCAATTATTAAAGGAAAATCTTGTGTACTCTGTGTTATGGATTCACATTTTTTAATGGGTAGTTTAAGTAGTGAAGTAGGTGAACGTTTAACACAAGCAATTGAATATGCAACCTTACACAAGCAATCCATTATTATTTTTTGTGCGTCCGGTGGTGCTAGAATGCAGGAAGGTATTTTTTCATTGATGCAAATGGCTAAAGTATCTATGGCATTAAAAAAACATTCAGATGAGGGACAATTGTACATTTCTGTTTTAACGGATCCGACTACTGGTGGTGTGACAGCGAGTTTTGCGATGTTAGGTGATATTATTATTGCTGAACCGAAGGCTTTGATTGGATTTGCTGGGCGTCGTGTCATTGAACAAACGATGCAAACAGAATTACCAGAAGATTTTCAACAAGCTGAGCAATTGATGGCACATGGTTTTATTGATTTAATCGTTGAACGTAAACAATTAAGAACAACTTTAGCCGATTTATTAATATTACACGAAAGAGAGTAAATCATGAATAAACAAGTATGGGATTATGTAACTTTAGCTAGAGAGATAGAAAGACCTACAGCTACTTATTATATTGAACAATTAATTCATCAATTTTATGAATTAAAAGGTGATAGATATTTTGCTGATGATCATGCAATTATTGGTGGTATAGGGTATTTAGGTCATCAAAAAGTAACAGTTATTGCTATTGAAAAAGGAAGAGACACTGCTGAAAGAATTCATAGAAATTTTGGTATGGTTATGCCAGAAGGCTATCGTAAGGCACTACGTTTAATGAAACAGGCTGAAAAATTTAATCGACCTATTATTATTTTGATTGATACAGCGGGTGCTTATCCAGGGGTAGAGGCTGAAGCTAGAGGTCAAGGACAAGCGATTGCTAATAATTTATTTGAAATGTGTGCGATTAAAGTGCCTATTATTTCAGTAATTATTGGGGAAGGCGGCAGTGGCGGTGCTTTAGCTTTGGCAGTAAGTAATCAAGTATGGATGCTTGAAAATGCCATTTATTCTATTTTATCACCAGAAGGTTTTGCAACAATTTTGTGGAAAGATGGTTCGCGTGCTAAAGAAGCAGCTGAATTAATGAAATTAACAGCACCTGAATTATTACAATTAGGTATTGTAGATAAAGTTTTTTATGAAAAAAATAAAGATTTTAAAAGTGTGGCGATTAGATTAGCAGATGCATTAGAACGTACACTTAAAGATGAAATGAAGAAATCACCAAAAGTAATTTTAAAACAAAGGCAACAAAGATTTAGAAAATATGGTTTATTATAAAAATCAGTTTGCATTCCAAAGTAAAAGTGGTATAATAAAAAAGGAGATGAATCAAATTGTCAATTCAACTCGTAGCATCAGCCTATCATTTAGGCGAAGTATCAGTAACTAATCAGCAATTTGCAAATATTATAGATACCAATCACGATTGGATCGTACAAAGGACAGGTATCGAACAACGTTGTTTTACTAATCAATCAGCAGCAGAACTAGCAACTATTGCAGCTCAAAAAGCATTACAACAATGTAATATGGTAGCTAATGATATTGATTTAATTATCGTTGCAACATATAGTTCAGAAGATATTATGCCTAACTGTGCGTCAATTGTAAAACGTAATTTATCCATGTTGAACCAGGCACCTACTTTTGATATCAATGTAGCTTGTTCAGGATATGTTTATGCTATTGAAATGATGACAGCTTTAATGCAATATCATAGTCACTATCGTACTGTGATGGTAATTGGTACAGAAACACAATCAAGATATTTAGATTTTTCAGACAGAAGTACAGCAATTCTTTTTGGTGATGGTGCAGCAGCTACGATTTATCAAATGAATTTAGATGACGAAACGACAGGTATACGTTATACTAAAGTAGGTAACATGATAGATGAGCAGCAAGCATTAGTATTAAAAAATACAACATTAGCACAATCACCTTTTCATGATATTGTCTCTGCATCTGGATTTATCGAAATGAAAGGTCAAGAAGTATTTAAATTTGCTGTAAGAATTTTAGTCAAATTAATTAAAGATACTTTGGAACATCTAAAATTATCGCTTGACGATATTGATTATATTGTGCCACATCAAGCCAATACACGAATTATACAAGCAGTACAACATAAATTAAATATTAGTAATGATAAAATGATTGATGATATTGCTTTATCTGCTAATACTTCAGCAGCAAGTATTCCAATTGCATTAAGTAAACATTTATCATGTACAACAAAGGCTGAACCGAAAACTTATTTATTAATTGGTTTTGGTGCAGGTTTAAATTACGGTATCAATGTTATTGATATATAAAATTATAATTTAAGGAGAAATAAAAATGACAACATTTGAACAAGTACAAGAAATTTTAATAGAGCAATTAGGTGTTTCACCAGAAGCGGTAGTAGAAAGTGCAAAATTACAAGATGATTTAGGCGTTGATTCTTTAGGTGTTATGGATATTATTATGGATATTGAAGATAAATTTAACATCACTGTGCCAGAAGAAGCAGCAAGTGAAATTATTACAGTTGCAGATTTAGTAACAAAAATTGATGCATTAAAATAATAAATGAGATAGGGATAACGATTATTTAATTATTATAGTTAAATAAAGCTATCCCTTTGCCTTAATACTATACTTTGAATATAAAACAATTAGGAGGTAAAGTTGAAAACAGCATTGTTATTTCCAGGTCAAGGTGCACAATTTATTGGTATGGGTCAAGAAATTATTAAACATAATGAAGCAGCAGCGAATATCTTTAATAAATTACCGCAACAATTACGCGAATTGATTTGTGAAGGTTCAATTGAAGAATTAAGTGATACACGTTATACACAACCTGCTATTTTTGGTGTATCTATGGCTATTTTAGCTACAGTAGATCAAACAAAATTAAATATTCGTGGTGCAGCTGGTTTAAGTTTAGGTGAGTATAGTGCTTTATGTGCAGCAGGTGCTATCTCTTTTGAACAAGGATTAACTTTAGTGACACAACGTGCCAAATTAATGCATGAATCAGTGCCTGATATTGCAACAGCAATGTTAGCAGTTATCGGTCAAGAAGCAACACAATTAGAACAAATTATTTCTGATTTTATGACGCAATATCCAAAGTGTAAAATTATGATTGCTAATTATAATACAGATAAACAACAAGTTGTCGCAGGAACAACTGATGCAATTGACTTTTTTAAAAGTTATTTAAGACAACAACGTATTAAAAGTGTTGTATTGAAGGTAAGTGGTCCTTTTCATACCTCATTACTATCACAAGCAAGTCATCAATTTTTAGGTTATTTAGAACAGATTAATTTTGAAACATTAAATTATCCAGTATATAGCAATGTTACTGCCCGTGCTTATACTGCTCATACGAATTTTAGTGAACAATTAGCCAATCAAATTTCTTATCCTGTTTATTTTTATCAAATGATTCAACAAATGATTGATGATGGTTATCAACGCTTTATAGAAATTGGGCCAGGAACAATTTTATCTAAGTTTGTTAAACAAATTTCACCAAATACTGCAGTTATAACAATTAATAATTTAGAAGATTTAAAACAACTGATAGAAGGAGACATAACATGTTAAAGAATAAAGTCGTTTTAGTAACAGGTGCTTCAAGAGGTATTGGTTTATCTATTGCACAGACACTTGTAGATCACGGTGCGCAAGTTGCATTTATTGTGAATACAGATAAATCATATCAAACAATGTTGCCAATAATTGATCGATTATCACAACAAGGTGCTAATGTATTATTGTTACAAGCGGATGTATCTCAAAAAGCACAGTGCCAAGAAGTTGTTAAGAAAGTTATTGATCAGTTTGGTCAATTAGATGTATTAGTAAATAATGCTGGTATTACTAAAGATGGTTTATTTGTAAGAATGTCAGAAGAAAATATTCATCAAGTATTACAAGTTAATTTAGTCGGTGCTATGTATATGTCACAGAGTGTACTACCAATTATGATGAAACAAAAACAAGGTAAAATTATTAATATTGCCTCAGTTGTTGGTTTAATGGGTAATGCAGGACAAGCTAATTATGCTGCATCAAAAGCTGGTTTAATTGGTTTTACTAAATCATTAGCTAAGGAATACGGTGCTAGAAATATTATGGTGAATGCTATTGCACCAGGATTTATTAAATCTGATATGACGGCACAATTATCTGAAGAGATGGCTAATCATATTCAAAGTCAATTACCGACTAAACGCTTAGGTGAACCGCAAGAAGTAGCCAATGTTGTATTATTTTTAGCAAGTTCTCTTTCATCTTATATTACTGGAGAAGTAATTAAAGTTGATGGTGGGATGTATATTTAAAGTGAGAAAGGAAGTAATATTGTGAAAAGAGTAGTTGTAACAGGTTTAGGTGTAATTAGTCCTGTAGGGAATGACGTTTCAACAATGTGGCAAAATATTTCACAAGGTCAATCTGGTATTAGTTTAATTGACAAATTCGATACGAGTGACATGAAAACAAAAGTAGGGGCTGCTGTTAAAGATTTTAAACCATTAGAGTATATGACAGCGATACAAAGTCGTCGTTTTGATTTGTTTTCTCAATATGCGTTAGCAGCAAGTAAACAAGCATTTGAAGATGCAAAATTGTCAGATGTTGAATTTGATGCAAGTCGCTTCGGTATTATGTTAGGGAGTGGTATCGGTGGTGCAGATACTTGGGAACAACAAATGCAACGCTATTATCAAAAAAATGGTAAAATGATGCCAACATTTTTAACGAAAGTATTATCAAATATGGCCTCAGGTAATGTAGCAATTGATTTAAATGCACAAGGTCATGTAGCTACAATTGTTACTGCTTGTGCCTCTGGTACGCATGCCATTGGTATGGCTATGCGTGAAATTCAAGTTGGTGCAGCAGATATTATGTTAGCGGGTGGTAGCGAAGCGGCATTAAATAAAATGGCTGTTAGTGCTTTTGAATCTATGACTGCATTAAGTTCAAGCCAAGACCCTAACTACGCTTCTATTCCGTTTAATAAAAATAGAGATGGTTTTGTTATGGGTGAAGGTTCAGGGATGTTAGTTTTAGAAGAATATGAACATGCTGTGAATCGTGGTGCAGTCATTTATGCTGAATTAGTAGGATTTGGTGCAACTTGTGATGCTTATCATATGACAACACCTAGAGAAGATGGTGTAGCAGCTGCTAATGCCATCAAACAAGCCATGGCGCAAGCAAATATTACTGCTGATAAATTAGGATATATTAATGCACATGGAACAAGTACACCATTTAATGATTTATATGAAACGAATGCAATAAAACTTGCATTACAAGATATGAGTTATCATGTACCAGTAAGTTCAACTAAATCTATGACAGGTCATTTGCTAGGTGCTAGTGGTGCATTAGAAGCTATTATTACTATTAAAAGTTTAACAGATCAGTTTGTGCCACCAACGATTAATTTAGATTGTGTTGACGAAGGCTGTGATTTAGATTATGTAGCTAATCAAGGAAGAGAAGTAACGAATATGAATTATGCTTTATCAAATTCATTAGGTTTTGGTGGGCATAATGCTTCAATTATATTTAAAAGGTGGCAATAGTAATGTTATATAATAAAGTGCAAATAGAAGAAATTTTACCGCATAGATATCCGTTTTTATTGATTGACCGCATTGAAGAAATTAATGAAACGAATCAAACAATTATTGGGACTAAATGTGTGACTGCTAATGAATATTTCTTTCAAGGTCATTTCCCTAATTATCCAGTGATGCCTGGGGTCTTGATTGTTGAGGCATTAGCACAAACAGGGGCTGTTTATTTACTATCACAATCTGAAAATAAAGGAAAATTAGCTTTATTTGCAGGTATTAATAAAGTGAGATTTAAAAAACAAGTGATACCAGGGGATGTTTTAACATTGACAGTAACAATGATAAGACAAAAAGCTTCTATTGGAGTAGCAAAAGTTGAGGCTAAAGTAGGAGAACAACTTGCTTGTCAAGGTGAGATATTATTTGCTTTACAATAATGAAAAACGAGAGTCAAGCTTAGCTTTGGCATCTCGTTCTTTTTATTATATAATAGTAAAAAAAGGGAGGCTAAAGGTGGAAAATAATTTATTTAACCAAATCTCAATTGAAGCAGAAATTGGCTACACGGTGTTTAGAAATGCAGATAATATGTATTCTATTATTAAAGTGCATTTGGATGAACCAAGCGAACATTTCGAAGATTCGACAATTACGATTACAGGCTACCTTCCAGAGTTAGATGAGGATAGTCATTATGTTTTTCGTGGTATGATTAAAACACATCCTAAATATGGTGTGCAGTTGGCAGTCGAGAGTTTTGAAAAGATTCTACCTAAAACAGAAGATGGTATCGTTCAGTATTTATCCAGTCATTTATTTAAAGGTATAGGTAAAAAAATTGCACAAAGTATCGTTGATACTTTAGGTGTAAATGCTTTGAAATTAATTGCCGCTGATCGTCAAGCATTAGATAAAGTACCAAAATTATCTACGAAGAAAAAAGATGATATCTATCATTTAATTAGACAAAATCAAGCTTTAGAGCAAGTTATGGTAAAATTAGCTGAATGGGAATTAGGTCCTAAAGTAGCAATGAGAGTTTACCAATTATATAAAGAGCAAACATTAGAAAAAATAGAAGAGAATCCTTATAGATTAATTGAAGATGTTGAAGGTATTGGTTTCCAAAGAGCTGATCAATTAGCCATGCAATTAGGGATGTCTGAAGATTCGCCGTATCGTGTGCAAGCAGCTATTTTATATATTATCAATATGTATTGTAATAGTGAAGGTCATACGTATATGAACAAAATAAATTTACAATCCATTGTATTATCACTTATTAATAAAAATCTGCATCAATCTTTACAAGAATCATTTGTCGAAGAACAATTAGATAATTTAGTATTACAAGATAAATTAATTTGTGTAGATGATAATTATTTTATACCTAGTTTGTATTATGCTGAATTGAATGTTGCAGAAAATATTGTAAAAAGACTAACTCAAGATCATCTACCAACGATTGAACAATCAGATTTTTTATTAAATCTAGGTGAAATTGAAGAACAATTATCTGTTAATTATGCTGCGAAACAACAAGAAGCTATTAAAATGGCGATAGAAAATCCTATTATGATTTTAACGGGTGGACCGGGTACGGGTAAAACGACGGTCGTCAAAGGTATTCTAGAAATGTATGCTAAAATACATGATGTATCACTCAACTATCAAGACTATCATAAACAAGATATTTTTCCTATTTTGTTGGCGGCGCCGACAGGTCGCGCAGCTAAACGTTTAAGTGAAACAACGAATATGCAAGCTACGACTATTCATCGCATGATAGGGTTAGGTCTTGGTTTAGAAGAAGTTAATACAGAGATTGACATAGAAGCTGATTTAATTATTATTGATGAAACTTCTATGGTTGATTGTTGGTTAATGAATCATTTATTGAAGATCGTGCCGATTACGACACAAATTATTTTTGTTGGAGATAAAGATCAATTACCTTCTGTTGGACCAGGTCAAATTTTAAAAGATATGATTATGAGTGAACGTATACCGACTGTTGAATTAGATACTGTTTTTAGACAAGCAGAAGGTTCTTCAATAGTTCAGTTGGCCAATCAAATCAAACATCATCAGTCTATTGATATGTTAACTAAACAATCAGATAGAGTATTTATTCCTTGTGATAATCAACAAATTCCACTAGTTATTAGTCAAGTAGTAAGCAGTGCGATTAATAAAGGTTATGATAAACAAGATATTCAAGTGTTGGCGCCAATGTATAAAGGGCCAGCAGGTATTGATTTTTTAAATCAAGAATTGCAAAAAATATTAAATCCTGATGCCAAAAAAACAATTGAATTTATGGATAAAAAATATTTTATTGGGGATAAAGTATTACAATTAGTTAATCGTCCGGAAGATAATGTATTTAATGGTGATATCGGTGAAATTATTGCGATTAGTTATGCGAAAGAAAATACAGATAAAAAAGATTTAATTTATGTAGATTATGAAGGTAATGAAGTTGTCTATAGCAAACAAGAGTTAATAGAAATTAATCATGCTTATTGTTGTTCGATACATAAATCACAAGGGTCAGAGTTTCCTATTGTTATTTTACCTATTTCAAAAAGTCATTATCGTATGTTAAGAAAAAATATTCTATATACAGCTATTACTCGAGCTAAAAAATCATTAGTTTTATGTGGTGATATTAGAGCTTTTGAACAAGGTATTGTTAATGTTGATAATATAGAACGTGCAACGCAATTGATTAATTATTTAATGACAAATCATCAAGACACGGTGAAAACATACCAACAACCAGATAATTTAACGCTTAATAATATGCATCTTATTGATCCGATGATTAATATGGGCGATATAACACCCTTTGATTTCTTAGATGAGGGCTAAAATACATTGCAATTGTCATATGCGTTTTAATTATGTTAAAATAGATGAGAATTGACGCATTGATCTTATCAATGCGTTTTAATAAAGAAGAGGTAAAGTATATGAAATGGATTGAATTAGCAGTTCACACAACACATCAATATCAAGAACTAGTTGAATTAACTTTAAATGATAATGGAACAAATGGTGTGACTATCGAGGATAGTCGTGAAATATGGATAGAAAGAGATGATCAATTCGGTACTATTTATGAATTGAAGGGTGATGATTATCCGCAAGAAGGGGTAACTATTAAAGGTTACTTAAGTGAAGTTAATTTTAATGATACGGTATTAGAAAAAATAGAGACTGAACTTGCTCACTTTATTAACGAAGAAGGTGGTTTTTCTATTACTTTTACTGAAATGGATGAAGAAGATTGGGCCAATGAATGGAAAAATTATTTCCATCCTATTCGAGTGACAGAACGTTTTACGATTGTTCCGTCATGGGAAGATTATCAAAGTGATAGTGAAGATGAAATTCAAATTGAATTAGATCCGGGTATGGCTTTTGGTACGGGTACTCATGCAACTACAAGATTATGCTTAGCTGCAATTGAAAAATATTATATGCCCTATTACTCATTAATTGATGTAGGCACAGGCTCAGGTATTTTAGCAATTGCTGCTAAGAAAATTGGTGTACCAGAAGTTGCAGCTTTAGATTTAGATAATATGGCTGTGCAAGTCGCTAAAGAAAATTTTGAAAAAAATAATGTTTTAGATAAGATTGATGTTTTTACAGGTAATTTATTACAAGGTCAAACAGAAAAAAAAGATATTATTGTTGCTAATATTTTAGCACATATTATTGAACAAATGATCGATGATACTTATCGTTTATTGAATGATAAAGGGTTGTTTATTACATCAGGTATTATAGAATCAAAAGCACCCGAAATTATTTCTCAATTAAAGCAAGTAGGTTTTACAATTATTGATACGCAAATTGAAGAAGAGTGGGTAGTTATTATTGCTCAAAAATAGTTAATAAAAGGAGAATTAGTATGATTTATTTTGCTAAAAATGATCAAAAAGCAATAGGGATGTATTTAGATAAATTAAATCGTCATGGTTTAATTGCTGGGGCAACTGGTACGGGTAAAACAATTACTTTAAAAGTTATTGTAGAACAATTGAGTCAACAAGGTATACCTGTTTTTCTTGCTGATATTAAAGGTGATTTAGCCTCATTAAGTCAACAAGGACAATTAGAAGGAAAAGTAGCGGAACGTGTCACTGAATTAGCTATTTCAGATTTTAAACCTCAAAGTTATCCGGTGCGTTTATGGGATATTTTAGGACAACAAGGTACACCAATTCGTGCAACGATTTCAGAAATGGGACCATTACTGTTAGGTCGTTTATTAGAATTGAATAACACACAAATGGATATTTTAAATATTATATTTAAAATTGCCGATGATGAAGGTATGTTGTTAATAGATATGAAAGATTTACGTGCACTAATTCAAGAAGTTGCACAAAACAGTTCAAATTATTCATTAAAATATGGTAATATCGCTAAACAATCTATTGCAGCTATTCAACGAAGTTTAACCACTTTAGAACAACAAGGTGGAGAAGACTTTTTTGGTGAACCAGCATTAGATTTAATGGATTTTATTCAAACAACACCAGATGGTTATGGCTATATTAATATTTTAATGGCGCAACAACTGTTTCAATCACCTAAATTATATTCAACATTTTTATTATGGTTATTATCTGAATTGTTTGAAGTGTTACCAGAAGTTGGTGATTTATCAAAACCAAAAATGGTATTTTTCTTTGATGAAGCACATTTATTATTTAATGATGCACCAAAAGTGTTTGTTGATAAAGTGGTTCAAGTTGTACGTTTAATTCGTTCTAAAGGTGTAGGGATTTATTTTATTACACAAAATCCATCTGACTTACCTGAAGATGTATTATCACAATTAGGTAATCGTATACAACATGCTTTACGTGCGTATACACCAAAAGAAATAAAAGCTGTTAAGATGGCAGCAACTTCATTTAGACCGAATCCACAATTAGATACAGCTCAAGTAATTACTGAATTAAAAGTAGGGGAAGCATTGATCTCTTGTTTGAATAATGAAGGGCAACCTGAAATTGTTGAACGTGCATTTATTTATCCACCACAGTCTTTAATGGGTACAGTGACTGAACAACAATTTGATCAATTAAAACAAAGTTCTTCATTAGATAATAAATATCGTCATGTAGTAGATAGAGAATCAGCCTATGAAATTTTACAACAAAAATTATTACAGCAACAACATCAAGAAGATATGTTAGCACAGCAACGTGAGTTAGAAAAACAAAGAATAGAATTAGAAAAAGAGCGTGAACGCCAGTATAAAGCAAATACATCTCGTACAACGAGAACAAGAAAAACGATGACTGAAAAAGCAACTGATAGTTTTATTTCGACAGTGACAAGAACATTAGGACGCGAAATTATTAGAAGTATTTTCGGCACAGCAAGAAAAAGATAAAAAAGATGTTGGAGGATACAATTAAGTTTTCTCCAACATCTTTTTATTTAATTATTATTACGTCCACTAAAATTATTAAATAAATTAGTCAAAATATTACCTTGTTCAGGTATTTCGTTAGAACTATCTGGATATAATTCACCATTCACTTCAACAACACTATTAGGTTGTTCGAATGCAGATGTATCTACATTTGATGATATATTTGCCATTAGTTCAGAAAAAATCATTTGTGTTTGCGTCGTATTACTTGGTGATAAATAGTCATCAGCATCGTCTATTTTATCAAAACCTTGCCATACACCAATAGTATAATTAGTAGAATAACCAATAAACCATGAATCTTTAGCAGCATCATTAATATCGAAACCGTATTTTAATGCAATATCATTGTCAAAAGTTGTTGTACCAGATTTTCCAGCTAAATCTAAACCAGGGACAGCCGCATTTGGTGCAGTACCATTATAAGATAATACGCCACGTAGCATATCTGTTAAAATATAGGCTGTTGAATCTTTCATTGCTGTATGACTATCTTTTGAACCGAAGCCTGTAATTTCTTCATCATGAATATTAACGACTTTATTAATAGCGAATGGTTGATGATATTCACCACCATTACCAAAAGATGTGAATGCAGCAGTAGCTTGTAAAATAGAGAAAATATCTTCACCACCACCAATTGCTGAAGTCACACCATCATAAGTCATATTAATACCTAATTGACTACTGAATTTATTAGCTTGTTCAAAACCAACTTGTTCAAAAGTACGAATAGCCGGTAAATTTAATGATTGTTGTAAAGCATAACGAATAGAGACATTACCATGATTTAATCTATCCCAGTTATAAATCTCAATATTTGTACCTGCAATTGTATAAGGTTCATCAGAAACTTGATGATCTGTGCCCCATGATAAATATTCTATAGCAGGACCATAATCAAGAATAGGTTTAATGGAAGAACCCATTTGTGAGTTTCCTTGAGTGGCAAAATTGAAATTACCATATTGATAATTTTTACCACCACCTAATGCCAAAATAGCACCTGTTTTAGTATCTAAAATAGCGACACTTGCTTGTGCGTTTGGATTTAATCCATAACTATCATCATTTAAAATTGTAGCAATATTTTCTTGAGCAAGCACATCTAAGTTAGTATATACTTTTAATCCTTGATTTAACACATTCGTTTCATCTTTTAAATTATCATTAGCTTGTAATTCTTTAACAACTTGATCAATATAAGCAGCGTGACGCGCATCAAATTTATTATCGGCAATAAAACGATTACTTTCATCACGTGGCACTAAGCCTGTTTCAATAGGTATGTTTTTTGCTTCTTCTGCTTGTTGTTCAGTAATTTTTCCAAATCTTACCATAGCATTAATAACTGTGTCACGTCTTGTTTTAGCATTATCTGGATAATCATAAGGGTTATAATTATTAGGACTTTGTGGAATACCAGCTAATAAGGCCATTTCAGCTAAAGATAATTCATCAACATTTTTATCGTAATAGTATTTAGCAGCTGTTTGTAAACCATAAACACCATCAGAATAATAAATTTTGTTGACATACATTGTAAAAATAGCTTGTTTACTATAATTTTGTTCTAGCTGAAAAGATAAATAAGCTTCTTGTGCTTTACGTTCTAATGATTTTTGAGTTGTTAAAAATGATAATTTAACAACTTGTTGTGTAATAGTAGAAGCACCTTCTGAACCAAAACCTTCAGTTAAATTAGAAATAGTTGCCCCAGCTAATCGTTTAAAATCCAAACCATTATGTTCAAAAAATCTTGCATCTTCAATAGAAGTAATGGCATCTACAGATAAATCAGGAATATTTTCATAATTGATCACTTCACTAGTTGTTGCACCAATTTCTGCGACTAAAGCACCATTAACATCATAAATTTGAGTTGGTCTAGCAATGTTTAATTTTTCTTCATCAAAAGTGGGCGCATTAATTGCATAGTACATGAATAAAGAAGCACCAGCAATAAATGTTGCCATAAACAGATAAAGTCCAATTAATAATAATGTTTTCCACCATACTCGTGGTCGTTTAGTAACTTTATTGTTTCGTGATGTAGAAACATTATCTATATCAGACTTATCTTTTTTAAGTTTATGTCGCCACTTTATGAATAGACGTTTAAGCTTATTTTTTTTAGCTAAACGTTTGGAACGGGAATATTGTTCTTCACTCATTTTTTCTCACTTTCTTTTATTTATGTTGAAATATTATAGCGACTATGTTATAAACAATATGCACTAAGCATATTATAACAAACAATTTCTTAAAATAAAAATAATAATTGTTACAATAGATTTTCATTATTACTATTAAAGTCATGTTTGTCTATAAATGAATTGCATAAAATTTATAGAATTAAGTATTGGAGGAAACAATGGTAAAACATCAAAATTTCATCATTTTTGTTTTTATTAGTATTATGTTCGTTGTATCTAATATGCGTGGACCTATTGCGGTATTAGGGCCATTAGCTAATCATATTCAACAACAGCTAACATTATCAAGTGGACAGATAGGCTTATTAACAAGTAGCACTTTATTTATCTTTGCCATATTTTCACCTATAGTTCCTAAAATAGTTGAGAAATATTCATTGATTACAACAATTAATTTATCTACGATATTAATAGGTGGAGGTTCTGCTTTAAGATTTGTTAATCACTTTTCAACATTATTAATAGGTACAATGATTATAGGTATGGGTATCGCGATTTGTAATGTTATTTTACCAACAATATGTAGAGAATATTTTCCAAATATAGTAGGAAAAATAAATGGTTTTTTTATTACTTTTATGGTAGCAGCTTCAGCAATTATTTCAGCTTTTGCCTTACCAATAACAGTCGCATATAGTTGGCAATTAGCTTTAGGTTATGCTGCATTTCCATCAATCATTACGTTAATATTATGGTTAATTATTCAACGTAAAACACCTGTTAAAAAGCAACAACAAGTCAAGACACAAGTAACTAATAAAATAAAAATAAATTTATTAGTGTTTGCGATGGCTGGCTTTATAGGTGCACAATCATTTGTTTTTTATGCCTTATTAACGTGGTTACCCGCAATGTTACAAGATTTTGGCTATAGTGATATTACTAGTGGTTTATATTTATCTTATTTTCAGTTAGTTTCATTACCAACCTCTTTATTGGCACCTATGATAGCAGAAAAGTATCGTCAACAAGTAGGTATTGCTAGTATTATAGGTGTTGTACTTATCGTAAGTTTATTAGGACTATTACTATTCCCACAATATGCTTTATTATGGATAATTATTTGTGGTTTAAGTTGTGGTGGTGCATTTTCATTAGCGATGTTATATTTTATTTTACGTACAACTTCTGCTTCTGAAACAACACAAGCTTCGTCAATAGGACAAGGTATTGGTTATGCGATAGCTGCTTTAGCACCATTCATTATTGGTCAACTTTATGATATGACGTCTAATTGGACAATGGCTTTATTGGTGATCATTATATTTGCAATCATCAGTATGTTATCAAGTATATATGCAGGTATGAATAAAAAAGTACAGGTAAGTGAGGATAAATGATGAATAAATTACTAGGTTTTATGGGTATAGTTATGGCAGGTGGTGCTTATTTATACCATCAAAATAAACATATTGAAATGACACATCATACAATAAGTCATCCACAAATTCCTATTGAATTTGATAATTATAAAATTTTGCAGTTTTCAGATTTTCATAATAAATTTGTAGGTTATTATCCTAGTCAATTAATAGATAAAATAAAGCAAGCGTCACCTGATATAATCGTGATTAGTGGCGATCTAGTCGACAGTTATCACCCGAATTTCGATTATGCTAAAAAAATAGTTGAACAATTATTACAAATTGCACCAGTTTATTATGTTACTGGTAATCATGAATGGCGCATGCAACAAATCACTACAGAATTTAT
Organism: Staphylococcus sp. B1(2026); assembly: GCF_058895785.1. Classification (NCBI taxonomy): domain Bacteria; kingdom Bacillati; phylum Bacillota; class Bacilli; order Caryophanales; family Staphylococcaceae; genus Staphylococcus; species Staphylococcus sp. B1(2026). The sequence continues at coordinate 35,252 of NZ_JBZXTS010000003.1, read as the reverse complement.
TCATCAATTAGTAGACTTAGGTGTTGTTTTCATGGATAATCATCATGTAATATTAAACCATCGAGACGCTAATATTGATTTATATGGTGTACCTGATTTGAATTATATTATTGATGCGGAAACATCACATGATAGTGGCTATGACAAAGAATATTTGAAATATATTGAGCCATTAATTAACTCAAATGATCATTATAAAATATTATTAGCACATCGCCCTGAGATGTTTGAAGTTTATCAACAATTACCTATTCATTTAGTTTTCACTGGACATGCACATGGTGGGCAATGGCGTGTTATAGGTACAGAAGGCTTATACGCACCAAGTCAAGGAATGATGCCTAAATATACTTCAGGTAAGCATCAACAAAATGATACCACAATGATAATTAGTCGTGGTTTAGGAAGTAGTTCGTTTCCTATCAGATTGTGGAATTATCCAGAATTAATAGTCGTGACATTAAAACATCAATCTAGTAAGGAGTAAATCATTGAAAAAACGAAAAATAATTTTTGAAGTAAATGAAAATGAAAGTATTGCATCATGTTTAGAACGCATAAAAAAAGAAGGCTATCGTCCAGTAAGAAGGATTGAAGAACCAATTTTTATTGAACGTGATAATGGTGAAATCGAAGTTTATAGACAATATATTAGATTTGAAGTAGTAGCTGAACAACAAGAGAAATAAGTTTAACTAATTAGCAATATGTGTTAAATTAAGAACAAATAGAAAGGTGGTTACGTATATGAAGTTAGCAATTATAGGTGGTAGTGGTTTAGTTGGTCAAGCTTTAATTCAACAAGCAATTTCTCAAAATATTGAAGTACAGTACGTTGCAAGACATGAAGGTCAAATTAGACATCCTTTAGTTGAATATATCCAAGGAGATATTTTTGCACCTGAACAATGGGCACATCAATTAAAAGACATCACTGTTTTAATTCATTTAGTTGGCGCTATTGATCCAAGAACTGATTTATATCGAATGAATGTCGAAAGTACAATGAATGCAATTAAAGTTTGTCAGCAGTGTCAAATAAATAAAATAGTTTATTTATCAGCAGAACATGGTCCTAAAAAATATATGGCAACTGTACATCAAGGTGAAGCGATTGTTAAAGAAAGTGGTTTACAATATTTTATTATTCGCCCAGGTTTAATGTACGATGAAAGTAAAAAAACTTCTTTAATAAATTCCATTTTATTAGATAGTGTTGAACAAGTACCATTCCTTAAAGAATTTACTTATCGTGTTAAACCATTACCAGTAAAATATGTTGCTGAATACATTATGTACTGCTTATTAAATGAACCAACTAGAAAATATTTAACTTTAACACAATTAAGGGTATCATAATGTATACGGTTGGTTTAATTATTTTTATTAGTTTAGCATTAATTAGTTTTTTTAGATCAAATGATAATTATAAGAAAAAATATCATCATCAAACATCGTTTGATAGATGGTGGAATAAAAATAAGAGGTAATTAACAATGAAGCCTTTAATAGGTATAACAGGAAATGATACTTCCTTAGAAAGAAATTACGAAGAATTTCAAAAAGACTATACACCGCATGGGTTTCCATATGCTGTTAACAAAGCAGACGGCTTAGCAATGATTATTCCGATTCAAGATCATGATAGTGTGGAAGATTATATTAACAGTATTGATGGTTTATTAGTGACTGGTGGACAAGATGTTACACCTATCTTATATGGAGAAGAACCACATCCAAAATTAACGGGTAATTATATGAAACGTGATGAATGGGAAATTAAATTAATTAAAGCAGCTATGGTAGCAGGTAAGCCTATTTTAGCTATTTGTCGCGGTTTTCAATTAATTAATGTCGTTTTAGGTGGTACATTATACCAAGATGATAGTTTAAGACAAAAACGTTTTGTACAACATACACAACAAAGTCGCATGGTAAAAGGCCATCATCATGTTAAGATTAAAGAAAATAGTATTTTATATCCAATGTTTGGTGATAAGTTATTTGTCAATAGTTATCATCATCAAAGTATTAAACAAATATCAAAAGAATTATTGCCTATTGCTTGGTCTGATGATGATTTAATTGAAGCATATCAAGATCAACAAGGTACAATTTTAGGTTTACAATGGCATCCAGAAGTTATGTTATTTGATAATGATGAAATGTTACCTTGTTTTACATGGCTAATAGAACAAGCTAAAAAACAAAAAGGAAGCGAGTTGTAATTCGCTTCTTTTTTTGCTTAATAAATTAAACTGTAAAAATCTTCAGCCGTTACTTTACCGAAGTAATAGGCTAAGTCGATATCTTTTAATGCTTCTTGAATAGCTTCTTTTGTAAATGTAATATTGATTAGACGCTCTTCAATATCTTTTACTTCTCCCATACCGAAAAAGTCGCCGAATATTTTTATATCTTTGATAACACCTTTGGCAACATTTAAACGTAATTCTAATGTACCACCATTAAATCTAGCTGAACGAATTGTTTCAAAAGCAGGTGATTTACCATAATTCCAATCCCATTGCATGTAACGAGAATCAGAAATTTCTTTAATACGTTTTTTATCTTGTTCTGTTAATACATATTCCTTAACATCTTTAATATCATTGACATTAAAAATATCTAATAATAATGTTTCTTTAAATTGTTCTGTTGTGATTTTGTCTTGTAAGTGATCTGAAATGTTAACGATACGACTACGCACTGATTTAATACCTTTTGATGCCATCTTTTCTTTACGAGGTTTTAATGCATTTGTGGCATTGTCTAAATTTAAATCTAGCATTAAAGTACCATGTGAAAACATTTTACCACGTGTAGCAAATTGTGCATTACCAGAAAACTTTTTACCATCAATTAATAAGTCATTACGACCTTGTAATTGTGCATTCACACCCATTTTTTGTAAAGCATTAATAATAGGTTGAGTAAATTTAGCAAAATTATTAAAAGATTCACCATCATCTTCAGTTAAAAAGCTAAAGTTTAAATTACCTTCGTCATGATAAACTGCACCACCACCAGATAAACGGCGTACAACGGTAATATTGTTATCTTCAACAAACTGTGTATTAATTTCTTCAACTGTATTTTGATTACGTCCGATAATAATTGAAGGACGATTAATGTAAAAAAGTAAAACAGGCTCATCTAAGTTTAATTCTGTTAAAATATATTCTTCTATAGCTAAATTGATACGTGGATCAAGTTCGCCTTGGTTATTAATATAATACATGTTATTCTCCTTTTAAATAGGTAGTTATACCTCTTAATGATAGGATATTATCCTAAAGTTATTATAAATGACAGACGATACTGCTTCAAGTAATCGGCATTATATAGTATAATCAAGTTTAAGAAATTTTTAAGCACGATTTAATATATTTAATGTGACTAAAGGAGGTCAAAATGAAAAATTTATTTAAAAAAATAACAACGATGACAATGACGTTAGGGATGACGACTGCATTATTAATGCCTACAAATGCTTATGCAGAAAAATCTGATGCGACTGTCACAGAAGAAGCTTGGGCAAATGCAGTAACTGTTTATGGTGGTGCATTACAAAATAATCAACAATTACTAACACAAACGCAACAATTATTACATGGTAAAAATAGTGATAAAACTGCTTTTGTCGATGCTAATGATGTTTTAAAATATTTAAATTTGAATTCAGATACCAATGTATTATATTCATCAATTAGAATTCAAAAATTAGCACAAGGTAAAGGTTTGAGTGTAACAATTGATCAAACAGAAGGAAAAATAACAAAAGTCACAGAATTAATGTATAAAAATGCGTTGATTTCAGCTGGTGTAACAGACGCTAATGTTGAGATTGCCTCACCTGTAGATGTAACAGGAGAAAGTGCTTTAACGGGTATTTATGTAGCATTTGAACAACAAGGTGTTGCTATTGATCCAGTAGTAGCACAAGCAGCACAAGATGAATTGTCGACAGTTGCTACAATTAATGAAGAAAATAAAGCTGTTCAAGGTTATGATGAGAGTGCATTTAATAAAGCTATTGCTGAAATTAAAGCAGAATTAGCTAATAAAGATACTGCTAATTTATCAGTAGATGAAGCAACAAATATTGTGCAAGATACTATTAATAATAATGGTTTAGGCGATATTATTAATCAAGGTCAAATTAATAATTTAGTTAATGTTTATTTGAACTTAAATAATAATACTAATATTTTTAATGGTGATAATGCACAACGTGTAAAAGAAGCCACAGCAAATTTAGTGACTTCAATTACACAAAGTCCTGAATATGATAAAGCAAAAGATAAATTAATAGATTTAGGACAAAATATTTCAGATACAATTCATAGTGAAAGTTTTTGGGATAAAGTAAAATCTTTCTTTAATAGTATTATTGATTTTTTCAAAAATCTGTTCACTTAATAATGAGCGCCACAACTAATAGGTTTAGTTGTGGTGCTTTCTTGTTAAATTCAAGTTTTATCCTAGTAGATTATATATTTATTTTCATAAGCGTAGTCTATACTAAACTTATCAATCTAAATGGAGGTGATAAAATGAGTGAAAGTTTTAATTTAGTTTTTGTATTAAGTGTTTTTGGTGCCGGTGTACTTTCTTTTTTCTCTCCTTGTATTTTTCCATTATTACCTGTTTATATGGGGGTATTATTAGATGATACAGGTGACAAATCTATATCGATTTTTGGTATAAAAATTTATTTGAAACCTTTATTAAAAACATTAGTATTTATTGCAGGTATTTCCTTTGTATTTATTAGTTTAGGATTTAGTGCAAGTTTATTAGGAAATTTAATTACTTCTCAATATACACCATTTATTATGGGTATTATTGTAGTTATTATTGGTTTGCATCAATTGGAATTTATTTCTATTAATTTATTCCATAGACAGAAACAGTTACAAATAGGTAAAAAACAAGAAGGTTATTTAGGCGCTTTATTATTAGGTTTTAGTTTTAGTTTTGGTTGGTCACCTTGTATAGGGCCAGTGTTAGGTGCTGTACTTGCTGTTTCAGCCAGCAGTGGTCAGCAAGCGATTTTTGGTGCAATATTAATGGCAGTCTATGTGCTAGGATTAGCGATACCATTTATTATTATTGCAATTGCTTCGACAGTATTAATGAAACATTTAACTCGTATGCGTAAGCATATTGTCACAATGAAAAAAATTGGTGGCATTATCATTATTATTATGGGGTTATTACTTATGTTCGGTCAGTTTAATTTTTTAACAACATTATTTTAAAGGAGAATAACAATGAAAAAATTATCAATTATTATTACATGTGTATTATCTGTAACGCTACTAGGCGCATGTTCTAATGCGATGGATAAAGAAGAAATGCCATCTAAGATGGAGGATAAAGAGATGATGTCTGTGGATGAAATGAACAATCAAGAAGAGATGTCAAAAAATAAATAAGGAGGGATAACATGCGTCAATTAAAATTTATTATACCAAGTATGCTTACTATTGCTGTATTAGCTGGTTGTCAAAATAGCACAATAAAGTCGACAGAAAGTACTTCGCAATACATACAAGAAAATAATTCACAAACGATGGCACCCAATTTTAAATTAACAGATGTTAATGGCAAACAATATGATTTATCTAATTTTAAAGGTAAAAAAGTTTATATTAAATTTTGGGCATCTTGGTGTTCAATTTGCTTAGGTGGTTTGCAAGAAGTAAATGATTTAGCAGCTAATCAGCAAGATTTTGTTACTTTATCAATTGTTGCACCTAACTATCAAAATGAAAAAAATAAACAAGATTTTACAACATGGTATCAAGGTTTAGAATATAAAGATTTACCAGTTTTATTAGACATTGATGGTCGAATTGCTCAAACATATGGTGTGAGAGGCTATCCAACATCTGCATTTATTGATAGTGAAGGTCATTTAATTAAAGTACAAGCAGGACATTTAAATGAAAAACAAATTATAGAAATTATGGCAAATTTACCGTAGAAAGTATAAAGAGGTAATTGATATGACTAAATATTCAATTTTAGCGATGATTATTGTGGCACTACTTGTGCTATCTAGTTTTATTTATTACAAGAATCATCAAACAGTTAATACACCAGCAGATAAAGTTGCAGAAATTATTGCAAGAGATGCTCAAACAAAACAACGTAATCATTCTCAAGAAAAACCAAAACATTTAAAAGAAATTTATTTAGCTGGTGGTTGTTTTTGGGGTGTTGAAGAATATTTTGCGCGTGTAGAAGGCGTTTATGATGTAACAGTAGGTTATGCTAATGGTAAATCAGATGTAACAAATTATCATTTGATTAGTCAAACTGAACATGCTGAAACAGCACATATTCAATATGATGCAGATAAAATTAATTTAAGAGATATATTATTGCATTATTTTAGAATTATTGATCCAGTTAGCGTTAACAAACAAGGAAATGATCGAGGGAAGCAATATCGTACAGGTATTTATTACAAAGATGATAGTGATTTATCAATAATTAATGCTATAATGAAAGAACAGCAACAAAAAATAGGTAAAACTTTAGCCATTGAAGTTGAACCATTGCATAATTATATTTTAGCAGAAGAAGAACACCAAGATTATTTACAAAAGCATCCAGATGGTTATTGTCATATTGATGTCAATCAAGCGAGCGTACCAGTGATTGATCCTCAACAATATCCTAAACCATCCGATGAACAATTGAAAAAAATATTAACAACAGAACAATATGCTGTCACACAATTAAATGAAACAGAACGTGCTTTTTCGAATGAATATTGGGATGATTTTTCACCAGGTATTTATGTTGATGTGACGACTGGTGAACCACTATTTTCTTCTAAAGATAAATTTGATTCAGGGTGTGGGTGGCCAAGTTTTACTAAACCGTTAAATAATGAAGTGGTGACTTATAAAGAGGATCATAGTTTTAATATGACAAGAATTGAAGTGCGTAGTCGTAGTGGTAATGCACATTTAGGTCATGTTTTTGATGATGGTCCGAAAGATAAAGGTGGATTAAGATTTTGCATTAATAGTCTGTCTATAAAATTTATTGCTAAAGATGAGATGGCTGCAAAAGGTTACGGCTATTTATTGCCATACGTTAATTAATAAGAAGGGAGCTGATGAGATGTATTCTATTTTAATTGTTGAAGATGAACCTTTAATTAGAGAAGGAATTGTCGCATTAGTGCCTTTTGAAGAATTAAATATTACGCAAGTTTTTCAAGCAGAAAATGGTCAAATGGCTTTAGAGCTTATTCAACGACAGCCAGTTGATATTTTATTAACTGATATTAATATGCCTAAATTAGATGGTATTGCTTTGGCACAACAAGTTAAAAGAATTTTGCCAGCTACACATATTATTTTTTTAACAGGTTATGATTATTTTGATTACGCTTTATCAGCAGTTAAATTAGGTGTAGATGATTATGTATTAAAACCAATTAGTAAAAAAGATGTGATAGAAATGCTTACTAAAGTGATAAAAAAAATAGATCAGAAGAAAATGATGCAAGATGTTCAACAGTTATTGCAACAAAAGCAACAAGCAACGCAATCATTAGTGACAATTATTGAAGACAATTTACATAATACAGAATTTTCTTTAACTACTTTAGCACAAATATTAGGGTATAGTACACCGCATACAGGCACATTAGTCAAAAAAGAATTAGGTATTAATTTTCAAGATTATATCATTCAACAACGTATAAATAAGGCTAAGTTATTATTGTTAACGACACAAAATAAAATTTATGAAATTGCCCAACAAGTAGGTTATGATGATGTTAATTATTTTTCGACAAGATTTAAACAAATTGTAGGTGTGACGCCGAAAAAATTTGCACAAGGGCAGCAATTATTGGAGAACAAATATGATTAAAAAAGGTTCTTTAGTACGACAAATGTTAATTTATTTTATAGTGGCAACGATTATTATTTTATCGACTGTTAATATGATTAATTATAAAATGAGTACCAATACAGTGATGACAATGACCGAACAATCAACAAATGATGCACTTAAAATAACAACAAAATATATTGAAGAATATATAAAAAAATTAGAAACTACAGCGTCATCCTTAGCACAACAATCTGTTATTAGAGATTATATAGAACATAATCAACCACAAAGTAAGCAACAAAGTTTGGCTTTAATTAATGCAGTTTTAGCAACAGATGAGAATTTAGTTTCCGCAGTATTGATTACTAAAGATGGACGTATTATTTCCAATGAATCAACTTTAGAAATGAAAATGTCTAGTAATATGATGGAAGAAGCTTGGTATCAAGAAGCAATTCATCATAGTCAAACACCAAAACTGTTATCTACAAGAAAAGAATATTTATCAGATAAAAAAGAAACATGGGTAATCTCAGTTACACAAGAAATTACTGATAAACAAGGACATAATTTAGCTATTTTAAGAATAGATATTTCATATAAAGCGATTGAAAATTATTTACAAGAATTAAAATTAGGGCAACGAGGTTATGCTTTTATTGTTGATAGTAAAAATCAAGCTATTTATCATCCAAATGAATTAGTTTTTTATGATAATAAAGCACAACAACAATTATCGACTATTGTGACACAAGCAGATGGTTATTTGAAGCATGATTTTTACAAAACACATGCTAATATTTCAAGTATAGGTTGGCAAATTGTTGGAATTGCTTCTTTAGATGATTTAGCGATAATTAATCGAAAATTATTAATCTCATATTTTATTGTTGCTAGTTTATCAATTGTAATGAGTGTTTTAGCACTATGGTGGATGATAAAAAAATGGACGCAACCTATTTTAGCTTTACAACAAACTATGCAAGCTGTGGAACAGGGCGATGCAACTATTCGTGCACAAGAAATTGGAGTAGAAGAATTAGCTAATTTATCAAAACATTTTAATCGTATGCTAGATAATATAGATCAATTGATGAGCAATATTAAATATCAAGAACAAGCGATTAGAGAGTATGAATTGAAAACATTGTCTAGTCAAATTAATCCACATTTTTTATACAATACATTAGATACGATTATTTGGATGGCAGAATTTAATGACAGTGAAAAAGTAGTAGAAATAACTAAATCTTTAGGTCAATTTTTTAGGTTGTCACTTAATCAAGGTCAAGATGTGATTCATTTAGCGCAAGAAATTGATCATATCAGACAATATTTATTTATACAAAAACAAAGATATGGTAATAAATTAGATTATGAAATTGAAGAATTACTTTCAGCTCATCATTTTAAATTACCTAAGTTAGTATTACAGCCAATTGTAGAGAATGCTATTTATCATGGTATCAAAGAAAAAGAAGGTATAGGTAAAATTAATATTAAAGTGACTGAAGATGAACACTATCTATTTATTAGCATTAAAGATAATGGTGTTGGTATGAGTTATAACCAATCATCCTCTAAGAAATTAGGTGGTATAGGAATGAAAAATGTAGATGAACGTTTGAAAATTTATTTTGGTACATCTTATAAAATGATCATCCATAGTGAAATAAATCAATATACAGAAGTAATTTATCGATTTAAAAAACAATCTTCAAAACAATGATTTTGGAGATTGTTTTTTAGTGTAGTCAATATTAAGATATGGTAAACTAAGGATATGATAGGAGGAATTAATATGATTAAAGTTGTTTTCGTTTGTTTAGGTAATATTTGTCGTTCGCCTATGGCTGAAGCGGTATTTAAAAAAATGGTATGTGAAGAACATTTACAAAATGAAATAACTGTTGATTCAGCTGCGACGAGTTCATGGGAACAAGGTAATCCTGTCCATCATGGGACAGTCAAACAACTAGCACAAGTTGGTATCACAACAGAAGGTATGTATTCACGTCAACTAAATGAGAAAGATTTAGACGCTGATTATATTATTGCAATGGATGAAAGTAATCTTAAAAATATAAAAAAATTTGCCGAAGCGCGTACACATGCAGAAATAAAGATGTTATTATCTTATGCAGAAATTGATAGAGGCATTGCTGATCCATGGTATACAGGTGATTTTTTAACAACATATCAAGATGTTGTGGTGGGCTGTCAAGGACTTCTGGCACAAATAAGAAAAAGATATAGTATATAATTTATTTGCTTGCTTTCATTGACTATTATTTGTATGATGAAAACGTAATAAAATTTTGGAGGCGATATATATGAAACTATTTAAAAATATTTTTAGAACGATCAGTATTATTTTAACGATAATATCACTAATTAAAGCAGGTAAAGAATTATTTAAAGAGCTAGAAGGGGAATAATATAATGCTTAAAAATTTATTAAAACATAGAAAGAAACTTGCCATGTTAAGTTTAGCAGTGATGGCTTTTAAATCTTTTGATAAATCAAAAGATGAGGATGAAGAAATTGTTCAAGCTAAAAAAATATTAGCAGAAAAAGGTTATAAAGTCTCAAAAACGAATAAAGCGATAGGTAGTGTAAAATATGCACAACAATTTTATCAAGAGAATCCACAATTAGTGAATCAAGCTTTAAACATTATCAAAAAGCTAGGTAAATTCTAATGTTGATGCCAAACAAAACGATAAATTGTTATGAACAATCGCCTTATGGTAAACTAACGATGCGTAAATTTTCTAAAGAATTTATGGGTCGTTTACAAAATGATGAAATATCAGGTTTAGCAGCACAACTTGCTTTTTATTTTATTTTTTCAATGTTTCCTTTAATGATTTTTTTATTAACACTAACACCTTATTTGAATATTGATCAACAATATGTTCTACACTTAATTCAAAGTAATATTCCAGGTAATATAGGTGATGTCATTTTTCAAACGATTAGTGAAGTGTTAAATAATCGTAGTACAACTTTACTAGCCTTTAGTTTATTAGCTGCTTTATGGTCAGCCTCTACGGGTGTTTTTGCTTTAATGGGTGCCTTTAATATTGCTTTTCGTCATGAAGAACATAGAAATTGGCTAATAGTAAGGACATTAAGTGTATTTTTTACATTAGTTTTATCTCTAATGTTTATTATGATGCTTATCTTATTAGTATTTGGTAAGCAATTAGGTGAATTAATTTTAAATTATTTACCTGAGGATACAGATTTCAGTTTTATTTGGGAAGTTATTCGTTTAGGTTTACCACCTATTGTTATCATTGTAATTTTAACTTTTTTATATCGTTTAGCACCTTCTGTAAAAACAAAATTTATTTCATCAGTACCTGGTGCTATATTTGCTATGCTAGGTGGTTTAGTTGTTACATCATTATTTAGTTATTATGTAGGTAATTTTGGTAATTATTCTAAAATGTATGGTTCTATAGGTGGTGTGATTGCCATGTTATTTTGGCTATACTTAATGGGATTCATTTTAATTTTAGGTGCTGAGATTAATGCAATTTTTCATAATTATTATCCTAAAAAAAGATGGATAGCAGAGCAAGAAAGTGAGGGGCATCATGTTTAATTGGTTATTTAATGTTATTGTTCGTGCAGTAGCAGTTGTTATATTTGGTTATTTTTTCCCGAGTTTATTTATAGTACAACCTGATTCACATAGTAGTGTAATTGGATTTATTATTTTAATTTCAATAATTAGTGGTACGATCGGTATTCTATTGAAATTTATTTCGGCACCATTTAATTGGTTAACATTCGGATTGATTAATTTCTTAATTAATTTATTTGTAATTCATTTAGCAGATAATTTTGTGGATGGTGTTGAAGTAAAAGGATTTTTAGGTTACATAGGTATTGCCTTAGTTTTATCTTTAGTTATTAAAAAAACAAAAAATAAATAAGTAAAACAATAGCTTTATTTCTGATTTTAACAGAGTAAAGCTATTGTTTTTTTAAATAATTACATAGTGGTGTTTTTAGTCGCTTAATGAGATATTAATCATTTTGATTATTGAACGATTGTAAATCATAAATCGTATAGTCAAAATGAGCTGTACCATTATGGCTATATAATCTTAATTCAGATTGATTGTCGAGTGGAAAGACACGTGAAGTCGCTACAGCATCACCATCACCTACGAAAATTTCAATAGAAGAATGATCTACGAAAATACGACATGCTGTAATTGCATGTGGCCAGTTGATATGGCGTGTTGTGCCATATTGTTCATTAATCGGTGTTTGTGACTGATGACGGTCGATAATTAATTGTGACTGGTCAACACTTAATATTAATTCACAATGTTGTCCGTTGGCAAAAAATTGAATGCCTGCTTGTTGACAGTGCTGATGATCAATCGTTATTTCTAATTCATAAGCCTGTTTATGGTGTGCAATAGATAAATTGTCATCTGTTATAGTGACTTGGTCACGATGTTGATTTTGTCTTAATGATGTTAAAGAGGCAATTGGAAATTGTTTTAATTGATTATTAATTACACGCAATTCTCGTGGTAATGTTAAACAGTGAGCCCATCCTTCATTATCTGTTGGATAATGTAATTCTGGTAAGCCTAACCAAGCAATTAATATTCGTTTTCCATCAGGTGTATTAGTTGTTTGTGGGGCATAAAAATCAAAACCAAAATCTAATTCTTGAAAATCTTGATGTTGAAAATGAGTATCTGGCAACGTTAACTGATTCCCAATTAAATAACCACTTTGATAAATATTGGGGTACTGTGACAAGCCTTGTGGTGAAAAAATAAATACACCATAATGATCTAATTCAAAATAATCAGGGCATTCCCACATATAACCGAAATTATGAGGTAATTGTGTATGTAATTCATCAAGTAGATGCCAATTGTTACCAGTCGTTGATTGATAAATTAATGCTGTACCAGTTAAATCTCGACGCTGTGCACCAACAATCATGTAATAATGCTGATGAGATTGCCAAACAATAGGATCACGAAAATGTGAGGTGTAACCTTCAGGTTGCTGCCTAATTAAAGGTTGTATATTATCAACAAATTGTCCCTCTTTAGTTAACAGAGTTTCAGCTTGTACACTATGGCGTTGACCATCTTCGTCTCGATGATTTCCAGTATAATACAAATGAAGGTGATCATTAATAACATACCCACCACCAGAATAAACGCCGTGAGAAGAAAAACTATCATTAGGACTTAAAGCTAAACCTTGATAGTGCCAAGTTGCTAAATCTGTCGATGTCACATGATACCAATGTTTTAAACCGTGAACAGGGCCAGCTGGAAACCATTGAAAAAATAAATGATACTGCCCATTAAAATAACAAAAGCCATTAGGATCATTTAATAAACCGTAAGGTGGTTGAATATGATAATTAAAACGCCATAAACCGGGATTCTCTTGTAAGTTTTGAATTTTTTTGTTAATGCTATGCCAATCAATTGGTGCATAACGCATTTCAGTTGTCCAATTCATAAGTTGTCTCCTTATAAATGAAGAGGTGACAGATCGTCACCTCTTTACTTAATTTTCAGTGTTCAATTTACTATTTTTTGAAAAGATAAAAGTTAAAATAAAAGCAGTGCTACAAGCTAATGCCATACCAATACCATAGTTTAACCATTGCCCATTTTCAATAGAAATGAAACCTGGCAATGCAGCAGCACCTAAAGTTATTGCATGTACTTTCGTTAAACCGATATATGCAGCACCTACAGCGGCACCAATAATGGCAGCATAAAATGGATATTTTAATTTTAAATTAACACCAAACATCGCCGGTTCTGTAATACCTAAAACAGCTGATAAACCAGCAGCTGATGCTAAACCTTTTGTTTTAGCGTCTTTACTTGTAAATAATGTTGCGAATGTTGCACCACCTTGTGCCATATTACTCATGGCTGCAATTGGAAAAATAAATGTCCAACCATTCGTAGCGATAAGTTGTGTTTCAATAGCAATAAATGATTGATGCATACCAGTAATAACAATAGGTGCATAAAAGAAACCGAAAATACCGGCACCAATAAACCCACCATGCGTATATAGCCATTCTAAACCTGTACCTAAAGCTGTACCCGCTTCACGTAGAACTGGTCCCATACCAGCAAAAGTGATAAAACCAGTAATAAATAATGATAATAAAGGTGTTGTTAAATTATCTAACCAAGAAGGTGTGATTTTACGTAAGTTTTTTTCGATAATTGATAATAAGTAACTAGCAGCTAAAACTGGTAAAACAGTACCTTGATAAGCTACTTTTTCAATGTTCAATCCAAAAATGTGCCAATAATTCAATGATGTGACACTTTGTAAACCATTAACGACTTGACCTTGTGCATTAATGATATTTGTTACAGGCTCTGTTAATGTATGTGTTAATGTATCTAATTTACCATACACATAGAAATTCATTAAAGCTGGATGTACCATTAACATGGCTAATGCAGCCCCTAAATAAGGATTACCACCAAAACGTTTAGTAGCTGAAAATCCAATTAATACAGGTAAAAAAACAAAGGGTGCATTCGCAAAAGTATCAATCATACTATATAAATCAGCATATTGTGGATAAGCTTCAATAATTGATTGACCGTCAACAAATAAATCTTTAGCTGTTAATAAATTACCTAATCCCATTAATAAACCACCTGCAACAATTGCGGGAATAATAGGCACAAAAATTTCACTTAACATTTTAACGAAACGTTGTAATAAATTACCTTTTGGTGTGTTAGTTGTAGGGGTAGGTTGTTTAGATGAATCTAATAATTTTGCAAATTCACTGTAAACATTATTTACTAAACCAGCACCAATAATAATTTGATATTGACCATTTGCTAAGAAAGTACCTTTGACAGCAGACATCGTATCTAATTCCGTCTGATTAATTTTACTTTCATCAGCTAAATTAATACGTAAACGTGTCGAACAATGTGCAGCATTAACGATATTTTCTTTACCGCCTAATGCTTGTAAAATTTCTTTTGATACTTTTTTAAAATTCATTGTAATCCTCCTAAAATAAATATAAAATGTGGTATTGATTCCACAATGATTATAGTCCTTGTTATAAATGTTTGTCAATATCAAAATCATGAAACGAGTTGAAAGCTATTGACCACTTAATAAAATAATTATAAAATTAATGTGGGAATGGTTTTAGGAGGATATTATGTCAAAAATTACGATACAAGAAGTTGCTAAATTAGCCAATGTTTCGAAAAGTACCGTATCTCGATATTTGAATCATGGCTATGTTAGCGATGAAGTCAAAAAAAAATTAGAAAAAGTCATTAAGCAAACGGGCTATCAACCGAATAGACAAGCACAATTATTAAAATCGAAAGCCACTAGACAAATTGGAATTATTTTTCCGAGATTAGATTCGTATGCTTCAACTCAAACCATTATGGGCATTGATAGTTATTTAAAATCTCAAAAATATGAAGCTATTATGATTAATACCTTTGAACAATCGACTAATGAATTAGAAGCAATAAATACATTAATTAATAATAATGTTGAGGGTATTATTTTTTTACCGAGTACTTTTACAAGTCAACATATTGAAAGACTAAAAGATAAAACGATTCCAATCGTATTAGTTGGACAAGAACATAAACATTTAACATCTATTGTTTATAATGATTATGAGGTAAGTCAACGTTTAGCTCAATTATTACGTGACAAAGGTCATCAAAAAATTTGGTATATAGGTGTGGATGAAAGTGATTTTTCAGTAGGTGTCGAACGTAAAAGAGGTATTATTGACGTATTTGGTCGAGATTATGTCACGGTGATAAAAACCACTTTTGATAAAGAAATTGCGGTTGGATTAATGACTGAAAAATTAACTGCAACGACTGAATTACCTAGTGCTATCGTTTGTGCAACAGATAATATTGCTTTAGGTGTTAAACGTGCATTACATCTTCGTGGGATTAAATGCCCAGAACAAATATCAGTGACCGGTTTTGGTGGTTATGATTATATGAAATTTACAGTGCCGGCACTGACAACCGTTGAAATACCTTTTAGAAAAACAGGTGAATTTGCAGCTAAAACAATATTAGAACTCATTTCACAACAGATTGTTCCGATTAAACAAGTCATTGATTGTGAAATTTATCTAGGTGAAACATTAAGTTATAAACAAAAGGAGAATTAATATGAAAAAATTTGTCGCTTTTGGTGAAGCCTTAGTTGACTTTATACCATTAGAACAACGAAATAGCTTTGAACAATGCCCAGGTGGTGCGCCGGCTAATGTTGCGGTAGGTGTGGCTTTACAACAATTGCCAGCAATGTTTATTGGGAAATTAGGTGCTGATGTTATTGGTGATTTTGTCATCACTAGTTTGCAAAAGTATGGTGTAATGACGCAATATGTCCGTCAAACAACTGATTATAATACTAATGTCGTGTTTGTTACTTTAGACGAACATAAACAAAGACAATTTAATTTTTTTGTTGCTGATAGTGCAGATAAGCATTTTCAGATAACAGATTTTGAACTAACTGTATTTCAAGATATTGGTATTTTTCATTTTGGGTCTATTTCATTAGCAGATGAACCAATTAGAAGTTCACTATTATATGCTATTGAACAAACGAAACAACAAGGTGGTTTGATTTCATTTGACCCTAATATTCGTATGGCTTTTTGGAAAAGCGAACAACGCTTACAAGAAGAAATTATCGCTCGATTATCACAAGTCGATATTCTTAAAATTTCAGATGATGAAATTACGTATTTAAGTCAACAATCAACGATTGAAAAAGCTATTGAATGGTTAAAACAATTTAATATTCCATTAGTGGCAGTTACTTTAGGTGATAAAGGTGCCTATTTAATTTATAATGATGAGCTACATTATTTTAAAGGAATTACTTCTAATCAATTGATAGATACGACTGGTGCAGGAGATGCTTTTATGTCAGGCTTAATTACTGGTGTGATGTTATTAAATAAATCATTATTAACAATGACAACACAAGACATTAATTACATTGGACAATTAGCTAATCATGCTGGTGCTTTAGCTACAACAGCAGCAGGTGCGATGACAGCATTACCAACTAAGCAACAATTAGTAGAAAAAGGATTGCGCAAGGAGGAGTAAAATGAAATTTGCAGTTTTAACAGATATTCACGGTAATATTGATGCATTAAATGCCGTTTTAAATGATATTGATCAACGAAATGATATCACACATATTTATAATTTAGGTGATTTGATTGGCTTCGGTCCCTTTACAAATGAAGTATTAGCACGTGTATTTGCTAGAGATGATATGACCATTATTTCTGGTAATCATGATGAAGCGGTAGTGGCTTTAATTGATCAATTACCTTATCCGCAGTCGATTGCTCATTTACAACCACATCATGAATGGATAGTTCAACATCTTGATCAACAATATTTACCACGATTACGTACCTTACCGAGAATTATTGATAAAATGATTGAAGGTAAACGTATTTATATGACACATTATCATATTGCTAATCAAAAATTACATCAACCGATCGGTAACGAACCATTTAGTGCAATTCAAACACATGATAATACAACTATTAAAACATTATTCAATGATATAGGACCAGTGGATTTGGTATTATTTGGCCATCATCACCCACAACAATATTATACAAATGAACAGACTATTTATTGTAATCCATCGTCAGTAGGTTGTCAGTCAAGCGGTATCGCACCTTATGCGATTGTTGATATTACGGCAACTGAAATAAAGATTGAAAATATTCATGTGCCATATGATGACAAACCATTTTTAGCAGCATTTGAAAAACACAATGTACCACTTACAGAATTAATTTTTGAAAAATTCTTAATGAGAACGCAAAAAAATAATTAAAAATGAAAAAAAGTGAAAACAAACCATATCAAGGCTTTTAAACTATTACAGCGAAATAAAGAAAAAAAGTCATTTATTTCATTTTAAAATAGTTGAAACAATCGCTTTCATGTGTTAGAGTTATTTATGTAAAGTCCACCGTTTTATAGACTTTCAATATAATATATTACTTCTAAAAGGAGAGAAAATAATCATGGCAAACAAAAAATTTATTATCGTAGACGAAACAGGTATTCACGCACGTCCAGCAACTTTATTAGTTCAAACAGCATCTAAATTTGAATCTGATATTACTTTAGAGTTCAATGGTCGTAGTGTTAACTTAAAATCAATCATGGGTGTTATGTCTTTAGGTGTTGGCAAAGATGCAGAAATCGTTATTGCAGCAGAAGGTGCAGACGCAGATGCAGCATTAACAGCATTAGAAGAAACATTAACTAAAGAAGGGTTGATTGGTTAAAATGACAAAAGCGCTAACAGGTATTGCTGCATCACAAGGTATTGCAATAGCAAAAGCATATTTATTAGTTGAACCAGATTTAACAGTAAAAGAAACAAAAATTTCAGATGTAGCTGCAGAACAAGCGCGTTTTGAAGAGGCAGTCGCAACTTCTAAGAAAGAATTAGAAGCAATTAAAGTGCATGCTGAAAAATCATTAGGCTCAGACAAAGCAGCAATTTTTGAAGCACATTTATTAATTTTACAAGATCCAGATTTAATTGGCGCAATTTCACAAGATATTGAAAATAAAGAAATTAATGCAGAAGCTGCATTAAAAGAAACATCTCAAATGTTTATTTCTATGTTTGAAAATATGGATAATGAATATATGCGTGAACGTGCTGCTGATATTCGTGATGTATCTAAGCGTGTATTATCGCATTTATTAGGTGTGACATTGCCAAATCCAAGTTTAATTGATGAAGAAGTTGTAGTTATTGCTGAAGATTTAACACCTTCAGATACGGCACAATTAAATCGTCAATTTGTTAAAGGTTTTGCAACGAATATTGGTGGACGTACATCACACTCAGCAATTATGGCGCGTTCATTAGAAATTCCAGCAGTAGTAGGTACAGGTTCAATTGTTGAAACTGTTAAACACGGTGATTTAATTATAGTTGATGGTTTAGATGGTAATGTATTTATCAATCCAGATGAAGCAACGATTGCTGAATACCGTCAAAAAGCTGATGAATTTGCAGCTAAAAAAGTTGAATGGGCAAAATTAGTAAATGAAAAAACATTAACTAAAGATGGTGTTCATGTTGATTTAGCAGCAAATATCGGTACACCTAATGATTTAGTAGGTGTTATTGAAAATGGTGCAGAAGCAATTGGTTTATACCGTACAGAATTTTTATACATGGGTCGTGACTCATTCCCAACAGAAGAAGAGCAATTCGAATCATATAAAGCTGTATTAGAAGGTGTTAAAGGTAAACCAGTTGTTGTACGTACATTAGATATCGGTGGAGATAAACATTTACCATACTTAGATTTACCTGAAGAAATGAATCCATTCTTAGGGTATCGTGCTATTCGTTTATGTTTAGTAGAACAAGATATGTTCCGTACACAATTACGTGCTTTATTACGTGCGTCAGCATTCGGTGAATTATGTATCATGTTCCCAATGATTGCAACAATTCAAGAATTCCGTCAAGCAAAAGCACTATTATTAGAAGAAAAAGCAAAACTTCAAGCAGAAGGCGTAACAGTTTCAGAAGATATTCAAGTAGGTATCATGGTAGAAATTCCAGCTACTGCAGTATTAGCTGATATGTTTGCTAAAGAAGTTGATTTCTTCTCAATTGGTACAAATGATTTAATTCAATATACGTTTGCAGCAGATCGTATGAGTGAACGTGTATCATATTTATATCAACCATATAATCCAGCAATTTTACGTTTAGTTAAAAATGTAATTGATGCTTCTCATAAAGAGGGTAAATGGACAGGTATGTGTGGTGAGATGGCCGGTGATTCATTAGCTATACCATTATTATTAGGTTTAGGTTTAGATGAATTTTCTATGTCAGCTACATCAATTTTACAAGCACGTTCACAATTAAAAGGTTTATCTAAAGCAGATATGGAAGCATTAGCTGAAAAAGCCTTACAATGTGCAACAACTGAAGAAGTTTTAGCTTTAGTTGAAGCTGCAACATCAAAATAATTAATTAAAGTCCTATGAAGCATTATTAGATGTTTCATAGGATTTTTGTAGATAATCATTATTTTGTTTGGTATAATTAGATATCCAAAATAATAAGGAGGATCTATTGAAATGATGTCTTTTGAACAGGGACGAACGACAAAGCAATTGTTATTATCATTACCTATATTCGCGTGGATTGTTTTTGACTTAACATTAACAGCTTATTCATCTAATGTAGTAACGATATTTTTTCCAAGATATATTACTGAAGTATTAGGTACAGAAGGTAATATGGCTAATATAGGAAGTACAGTTATTTCTTTTGCTAATAGTTTGACAAGTTTATTATTTGTATTATTTTCGCCATTATATGGTATTTGGATAGATAATAGTGGTAGAAGAAAACGTTTCATCGTATTCTTTTTATTGATAACAATTATTAGTGTAACGATGCTAGGATTAGTAGGTGGTGTAACGAGTACACATCTTATTTATGGTTTACCTAGTACTGTTTTCATCATGATTTTATTATTTGTTATTAGTAAATTTAGTTATACGTCAATTAATGTTTTTTATGATTCGATATTACCAACATTAGGTAATCGTCGAGAAATTCCATTAATATCAGGCTTTGGTATAGGGAGTGGGTATATAGGTACTATTTTATCATTATTAGTGATTAATTATTTCATAGGTGATCAAAGTGCTTATCATGCATTTATACCCATTGCGATATTATTAATAGTATCGTCAATGCCTTTAATTTTATTTTATAAAGACCCTGCAATGACAGCTAAACAAAAACAACAAGCACATGCATTTAGTGTTAAATTAGGTTATCAAGAAATATTTAAGACATTTAAAGAAATGAAACAATATCGTCAATTATTTTTATTTATGGCAGCTTATTTTTTTATTAATGATGCTTTACAAACAGCAATTGCGATGATGAGTAATTATGCGATAACAGTGGTGGGGATGTCTAATCAAATTTTTCAATTTGTTTATATTTGTGCAACATTATTTGCTATCGTAGGTGCTTATGCTTTTGGATATATTACGAGACGTATTGGTGCCAAAAATTCATTAACGATTATTACTGTAATTTTATTAATTGCGTTAATTTTAGCAGCCTTGCCATTACATAAATATGCCTTTTTCTGTGCAGCTTCTTTATTTGGTATAGCGCTAGGATCAACTTGGGTAGCGAGTCGTACTTTAATTATTGAATTATCACCTGAAGATAAACAAGGTCGCTTTTTCGGTTTATTTGCTTTTTCTGGTAAAGTATCAGCAATTGTAGGACCTTTTATTTATGGTATGATTACTTTACTTTTTAAAGATTATGGTACACTAGCAAGTCGATTAGCTATAGGTAGTTTATTTATTATGGCTATAATTGGCTTATATTTTCATTCAAAAGTTAAAATATCGCAATCAAATGAAGCTGAATAATCAATGATAATATAATGTCAATGAATAAATTGTGAAAATAGCACTCCATTTGTGTCAAAAATATGAACAAAGAGGGGCAAAATGACAAAAAGATAGTATAAATTAGAATTAGTATAGTGAAAAAATAAAAATAATAGCTTAAAATATAAAAGAACAGGTTACTGTGTAAAATTTTATTTAAGAAAGGGAGCTGGTTTAATTATGTTAGATCAACTAATTTTAGCACGTTTACAGTTTGCATCAACAACTGTATTCCACTTTTTCTTTGTACCAGTTACCATTGGAATGACGTTTTTATTAGCGATTTTAGAGACATTCTATGTTCGCACAGGTGATGAAGATTACAAAAAAGGGGTTAAATTCTTTAGCCACTTATTCTTAGTTAACTTCGCAATCGGTGTTGTAACAGGTATTCTTCAAGAATTCCAATTTGGTATGAACTGGTCAGAGTATTCTCGATTTGTAGGGGATGTATTCGGTCCATCATTAGCAGTTGAAGCATTATTAGCATTCTTCTTAGAATCAACATTTATTGGTTTCTGGGTTTTTGGATGGGATAAATTGCCTAAAAAACTTCACTGTATGAGTATTTGGTTAGTCGCAATTGGTACATGTTTATCTGCTTTTTGGATATTAACAGCTAACTCATTTATGCAACATCCAGTAGGTTTTGAAATTGTAGATGGTCGTGCAAGAATGACAGATTTCTGGGCGATTATTACAAACGAATATGTATGGCATCAATTTCCACACGTTGTCGCATCAGCATGGGCAACAGGTGCATTTATTATAGCAGGTATTTCTGCTTGGAAAATTTATAAAAATCACGAAGTACGTGTGTTTACGAAAATTTTCAAACCAGCTATCGTAGTATGTTTACTTTCATCATTAGGTGTATTAGCAGTTGGACATACACAAGCACAATATTTAATTAAAGAATATCCAATGAAGATGGCGGCAGCTGAAGCACAATGGCAAGATTCAGGTGATTCAGCACCATTTACAATTTTAGCAACAAATATTGATCAAGAAAAACATGTTACTGAAGGGGAATTACAAGTTCCTGGTGTGTTAAGTTTCTTAGCTTACGATAAATTCGAAGGTAAAGTTAAAGGGATTGAAACAGTTGCAAAAGAAATGGAAGCTAAATATGGTAAACAATTTAATTTAACAGCTGAAGACTTTATTCCAAACGTACCATTAATGTTCTGGAGTTTCCGTTTAATGGCTGGTATAGGTACAGCAATGTTTATTGCTTCATTATTAGGTACTTATTTCGCTTTCCGTAATAAAGTACATCAAGTAAAATGGTTCCAATTATTAATGTCAGCAACAATCGTATTCCCGATTTTAGCTAACTCATTTGGTTGGATTATGACTGAAATTGGTCGTCAACCATTTATCATTTTTGGTGTAATGCCTACAGCTTCGGGTGTATCAGTGTCAGTATCAGCAGAAAGTGTCTTATTCTCATTGATTACATTCTGTAGTTTATATGGTATTTTAGGAATTATTCAAATTGTGTTATGGACACGTATGGCAAAACATGATCATACAGCAATTATTCCATTAGAATTAAAGGAGGCCAAATAATATGTTCGGATTATCATTAGGAGACATTTGGTATGTCCTGATTACAGTGTTATTCACAGGTTTCTTTGTTTTAGAAGGTTATGATTATGGTGTCGGTGTATTAGCAAGATTTTTAGGTAAAACAGATGAAGAACGTCGAATTTATTTAAATACGATTGGACCATTTTGGGATGCCAATGAAGTTTGGTTACTAACAGCAGGTGGTGCCATGTTTGCAGCATTTCCAGCTTGGTATGCTTCAATGTTTAGTGGTTTTTACATTGCTTTAGTATTAATGTTAGTTGCATTAATTTTACGTGGTGTGTCATTTGAATTCCGTGGTAAAATTGATCACCCAACATGGAAAAACACATGGGATTGGGCAGCAACAATTGGTAGTGGTTTAGCTGCAATTCTTTGGGGTGTAGCTGTTGCTAATTTAATGACAGGTATTCAATTAGGTGAAAATCATTTAATGCAAGGTTCATTCTTTACATTATTAACACCGTTTACTATTTTAGGTGGTGTGATGATGTTACTAATTATGTTAACACATGGTGCGCAATTCATTATTTTACGTACAACAGGTGAATTAAGAGAACGTGCACAAAACTTAACATATAAATTAGTACCTATAACAATTATTGCAATGTTAGTTTTTGCTTTATGGGCTTTATTTACAACAGATATTTTTACAAATCATGGTGTATTTTGGTTCGCATTACCAGTGTTTGCAGTAATTACAATGGCTAGTTCATTATTCTTTAACAAACAAAATAAAGATGGTTCTGCATTTGCAATGACAGCTTTAACTTTAGTATTTTTAGTTATTTCTGTATTTGTAGGTATGTTCCCACGTGTACTAATTAGTTCACTAGATCCTAAATTTTCATTGACGATTGCCCAAGCAGCATCTGGTGATTATACATTAACATTAATGACAGTAATTTCATTAACTTTATTACCATTTGTATTAGGTTACACAGTATGGTCTTACTATGTATTCCGTCAACGTATTTCAACACCAGATCAATTAGAGTATTAATTAATGACAAAGAGAAGAAAAGGGCTTCCCAATTATCCAGGAAGTCAACAACTTTACTTAACTCTTGGAATATTAACAATGATAGAAGCGGCTTGTATAATCATGCAAGCCGTCTTTTTATCTAAGACCATTGTTATTTTTTTTGAGAAACAACCATTAAACAATAGTTATTTACCATTAACTTTATTTTTAGTTGGTTTTGTAGGACGACATATTTTTCAGCAAATAGGTTTATATTTAACTGAACGTTTTTCAATGAGGACAGAGCAAGAATTACGTCGTCGTTTAATTCATGCTTACTTAAATTTAGGACCACATTTTACTGTGACAGAAGGTACAGGAAAACTAGTGACTTTAGCTATTGAAGGCTTAACAAAAGTGAAAGCCTACTTTGAATTATCTATTCCTAAAATGATTCGTTCAATGATTGTACCAACAGCTGTGATTTTAACAATGGCGTATTATAATTTATTTTCTGCCATCATTGCAGTCATTATGATTCCAATTATTGTATTATTTATGATTTTATTAGGTTTAACAGCACAAGCCTTAGCAGATAAACAGTATGATACTTATCGACAATTATCAAATCATTTTGTAGATACTTTAAAAGGTTTAGAAACATTAAAATTTTTAGGACGTTCTAAAAATTATGATGAGGAAATTGCACAAACTAGTGAATCTTATCGTAAAGCAACAGTTAAAACATTGTCGATGGCTTTCACCTCATCATTTGCATTAGATTTCTTTACAACTATTGCCATTGCATTTGTTGCTTTAAATCTTGGTGTGAAATTAATAGATGGTGATATACATTTGTATCCAGCATTAACGATTTTAATAATGATTCCAGAATTTTTCTTGCCGATTAAACAAGCAGGTGCAGATTATCATGCAACATTGGATGGGCAAGTAGCTTTGAACGAAGTAGAACAAATTATTCATCAATTAGATGATTTACCACATCTTGAACAACATCAGCAATTACAACAAATTGAGCAGATTAAATTAAATCAGATAGATTATTGTATAGATGATGCACAATTATTAACGAATATTGATTTAACGATTAAAGCTGGTGAACATCTCGCTTTAGTAGGTGCTAGTGGTGCAGGTAAATCTACTTTAATTCAGTTAATCGCAGGTTATACTGTGCCAACATCTGGAAATTTTGAAGTGAATGATCAAATGATGCCACATTTATTACGTAGTGATTGGTTGCAACACGTAGCTTATATTCCACAACAACCTTATATTTTTCCATTATCGTTAAAAGATAATATTTTATTTTATCAACCTGATGCATCAATCGAGCAAGTGATACAAGTCATTGAACAAGTTGGTTTATCTGCATTAGTTGCTAAATTACCACAAGGCATGGAGACATTAATTGGTGATGGCGGTCAACATTTAAGTGGTGGACAAGAACAACGTATTGCAATTGCACGTGCGATGTTGAGTCCTAAATCAATTATTATTTTAGATGAGCCAACAGCACATTTAGATATAGAAACAGAGTTTGAAATTAAACAAAATTTATTAACTTTATTTAAAAATCGTACAGTAATTTTGGCAACACATCGTTTACATTGGTTAAAAGATATGTCGAGAGTAGTCATTTTAGAGCAAGGTAAGATAATAACTGATGATAGTTACAATAATTTAAAAGGTGCAGGTATTTTAGATGAGTTAAATAAAAAAGTAGGAGGTCATACAGATGCTAGATAAATTGATTATTAATCAAATAAAATCACATAAAAAATATATGGCAGCAGCTGTATTACTAGGATTTTTTGGTTTAGCTTGTGGTGCTGCATTAATGTATACTTCAGGATTTTTAATTTCTAAATCAGCTTTGCAACCTGAAAATATTATGTTAGTTTACGTACCAATTGTCTTAACACGTGCTTTTGCTATAGGTCAAGCCGCATTTTTATATTTACAACGTATTGTTGGACATGATTTAGTATTACGTATTATTGCTAAAATGAGAGTTAATTTATATCGAACTTTAGAACCTGCTGCATTACGTTTTAAAGCAAAATATAAAGTAGGTGATTTGTTAGGTTTGCTATCTGAAGATATCGAACATTTACAAAATTTATATTTAAAAACTATTTTTCCATATTTAACTTCATTATTGCTGTATGTCATTTTTGTTGTCGTGATTGGTCACTTCACTTGGCAATTTGCTTTATTAGCTACATTACTTTTACTATTTGTTGTTATCGTTATTCCAATAATTTCTTTATTTAAATTATCATCTTATTTTATTGCTGTAAAAAATAGTAAAAATCAATTATATCAATTATTCACAGATACAGTCTTTGGTATTACAGATATTATGGCTAGTGGGCGTCAACAAGCAACGATGAAGCAATATCAACACTATGAAAATAAAATGCTAGTTGCTGAAAGTAAAAGTAAAATCATTATTCATATTAGAGAAATTATTTTATCTATTTTTGGTGGTTTGTTAGTTATCATTATTTTACTATGGACAGGTCAAGCTGTTCAAAATGGTCAACTATCTAAAGTATTAATTGCTGCTTTTGCATTAATGACTTTATCTATTGTTAATAGTTTATTGCCAACTTCACAATCATTAGAGCACAAACCTTCTTATGATAGCTCAATAGTTCGTATTAATAATGTTGAACGTTATACAGAACAATTTGAGCATGAGGTAGAATCATCACAAATCAGTCGTGATTATATTGATATTCATGATATGGCTTTTAGTTATCAAGATACAATGATTTTTAAAAATTTTTCATTAACTATTAGTCGTGGTCAAAAAATCGCTTTATTAGGACGTAGTGGTGCAGGAAAATCTACTTTAGTTAAAATTTTAACTGGAACTTATCCAGTTAAATCCGGCGTTGTGATGATAGATGGTCAAGTTTGTGATGAACAATCTCTTGGTAACAAAGTCGCAGTATTAAACCAAAAACCACATTTATTTGATAAAACCGTTTTAGAGAATATTGTTTTAGGTGTAGATGATTATACCGAAGCACAAGTATGGGAAGTTTTAGAACAAGTACAATTAAAAGATTTAATTGCTTCACTACCACAACAGTTAAACACACCAATGTATGAGATGGGTCAACGTTTTTCAGGTGGTGAACGTCAACGTATTGCCTTTGCACGTACTTTATTACAGAAAACACCGATATTAATATTAGATGAACCTACAATTGGTTTAGATCCAGCTACAGAACGAAAATTATTATCAATGTTTTTTGAACTTTCACAAGATAAAACAGTGATATGGGTTACGCATCATTTGAATGCCATTGAACAAATGGATAGAATTGTATTTATTGCAGATGGTCAAGTTGAAATGGATGATACCCCACAAGCTTTATATGATACAAATAATAAATATCGTAGATTATACGATATGGATAGATTAATATAAAAAATAGCGTGACACCTTAAAGAAGCTGTCACGCTATTTTTATTTTAATAAACGATCTTGATATGAAAATGTAATTGGTGTTTGAGCGGAAATCATTTTTAAAGTAATTGGATGTACAAAATCAATTTTATAACTAATTAATTTTAATTCAACACCACGTGGTAATGGATTATATAATCTATCACCGACAATTGGATGACCAATATGAGATAAATGGACCCTAATTTGATGTGTTCGACCAGTTTCTAATTCTAATTCGATAATTGAATATTTACCATTATTATCTACTTTAACAATGTGCGTAATCGCTTCTTGTCCTTTATAATCTGAAACACGTCTTTTATTGGCAAAACTCCTGTCTTTACCTATAGGGGCATTAATCGTCATTGTTTCTTCAATAATACCATCTACCATCGCTAAATAAGTTCTTTTAATTTTTCTTTCAGCTAACATATAATCTAAAATAGCTTTCATATATGAATTTTTAGCAATTAAAATGACACCAGAAGTATCTTTATCTAAACGATGCACAGGTTCTAAATAATCACAATTACATTGATCAATTAAATAATTTAACAATGTATCATGCTCATCAGGTTCATTAGGATGTGTTTTCATACCATAAGGTTTAACAACAATTAGGCAATCATTATCTTCATACAATACGTCAATAAATTTACTAGCATTAGGTTGATAAGATGACTTGATATCTGTTACAGGTAAAGTTAGGAAATCATCAGTTTGTAATGAATAAGAAAAAGGAACAACTTGATCATTAATAGTAATAGTTTTATCCATTCTCAATTGATGTATTGTTTTTCTTGGTAAATGTAAAACATCTCTTAAAAATGCTTCTAAAGACAAATCTTTAAAATCTTTATTAATTGTAATATACATAAATACTCCTTATTTAGTAGGGTTTGTTAAAAATTGTTGCATCTCTTCTTTACTATGTGTACCAATCATTTTATTTTTGATGATACCGTCTTGATAATACACAATAACCGGTGTTGAAGTAATACCTTGATTACTTGAAAAGTCAGGATATTCTAAAACATTCAATTGTTTAACATCGACTTTTAGTTGTTTCGCTAAAGGAACTAAAATCGGTGCTTCGATACGACAATGTGTACAAGTCGGTGACCAGTATTGTACAAAACCTGTACCTTTGTTATCTATAAATGCTTGTAAGTCAGTTGCTGTAATTTGATTTTGATAATATTCATCAGATAGTAATTGATAAGATAAATCATTAACACTATCTTTATTTTTATCTGTGTAAGGTTGGTAAGTACTTTCTTTTTTATTTTTGTCTGCTAAGGCCTTGTTTAGTGACATATCAGGCAATTGTGAAGTGATTTTTTCTGGTGTTGTTTCTTTAGATTGCGTGTTATACCAAAATAATGCACCTAAAGCGACAATAATGATAGTCAAAATAATATAAAATAATTTATTTTTCATTGATAGATTCTCCTTGATAGTTAAATTTTTCTGAAGGTTCTAAATGAACCAATGTTTCGATTGTTTGAAATTCGTTTTGCAGTGCTTGTTCAATATTAACAGTAATATCATGACTTTGAATAACATTAAGATACGGATTAACTGTAACTGTCACATCAATAAAATGCATTAAACCATGTGTACGTCCTTTAATCGCTTTTATATCAATAACCTCATCAATACTAGATACAATATAAGTAACTTTATCTATCGTTGCCGTATCAATACCATCAGTTAAAATATGTGTTGCTTCTAAAAAGATTTTAATTGCAGTATAACTAATAATACAACCTAAAATAATCGCAGTAATAATATCAGCGTAACTAAAGCCTAACCAAGTAAAAATAATCCCTAATAATGTACCTAATGATACGAGTGCATCACTTAAATTATCAAAAGCAGCAGCTTTTAATGACGGACTACCTATTTTTTGTGCCAGTCTTTTATTATAAAGAAAAACAAGATACATACAAAGTGCTGAAATTGTCGCAACAATTGCACTTAATAATGACGGCTGTTCTACATTATAAAAAATAATTTTTTTAATCGCATAAAAAACAACTTGAATTCCTGCATAAAGCATAATAAAAGCAGCAATTAAGCTAGAAATTAATTCTGCTCTAAAATGACCATATAAGTGATCGTGATCAGCAGGTTTTTTAGAAATTTTTAAACCAATCAAGACACAAATAGAAGCCATAACATCAGTCGCATTATTAATACCATCAGCAAATAAACCTGACGAAGCATAAAAATAACCGATAAACAATTTGAAACTAGACAAAATTAAATAAGCAATAATGCTAATACGTGCACCTTTTTCTGCTTGCCGAATATTATCATATATAAGTTGATTGGACATTATACACAACCTTTCATTATCATATAAAATATAAGTATAAACTTACTACCCCAACAATACAAGTAATTATCTGTAATGTCATATTTTTGTGATAATAAAATAAAGTTAAGTAATTTAAATATTTTTATTAAAGTAAAGTAAGAAAGTTATTAATTATGGTATAATTAACAAGTATTTATTGAATTTAGACTTACGATATAATAAAGTGACAGTTTTAAATAAGGAAGGTTAGATAAATGAGTATTAATTATACAAGTGAAGAAGAAATTGAAAAACAATTAATTGATCAGTTAACAAGTGGCAAAAGTCAATGGGACTATCGTAAAGACTTAAAAACAGAAGAAGCTTTATGGCAAAATTTCTTTGATATATTAGAAAAAAATAATCAAAGTATATTAAATGATTGTCTTTTAACAAAGCAAGAAAAACAACAAATCATTAATCAATTAAATTTTAATAATTACTATGATGCTGCTAAATGGTTAGTGGGAGAACGTGGTATTGCTAAAGTAGAAGTTCAGAGAGAAGATGCTAAATTAGGAACTATAAGATTAGAAGTATTATGGCGTGATAATATTGCCGGAGGTAAGTCTAGTTATGAAGTAGTTAACCAAGTGGTTCGTAAAGATGTGACTGGTAAAGATAGAGATAGACGTTTAGATGTGACATTATTAATAAATGGCTTACCGATGATTCATATTGAATTAAAAAATCGTTCACAAAGCTTTATGGATGCTTTTAGACAAATTAAAAAATATGATGATGAAGGTAAATTCCGAGGTATATATTCAACATTACAAATGTTTGTAGTCTCTAATGCAAATGAAACACGTTATATTGCAGCGGCAAGAGCGACAAAAATTAACGACCAATTTTTAATAAAATGGGTAGATGAACATAATCAACCACAAATTTGTTTAAATGATTTTGCAGAAGAAGTTTTATCAATTCCACGAGCACATCAAATGGTAATGCAATATTCAGTTATTGATGAAAATCGAAAAGCATTAATGTTATTACGTCCATATCAAATTCACGCAATTGAAGCGATTAAAAAAGCAAGTAACATGCAACAATCTGGTTATGTTTGGCATACGACAGGAAGCGGTAAAACATTAACGAGTTATAAAGTGGCACGTAATTTATTACAGGTACCTGCAATTGAAAAAACAATTTTTGTAGTTGATAGAAAAGATTTAGATGAACAAACAACGTCTACTTTTTTATCTTATGCTAATAACGATATTATTGATATAGATCAAACTGATAATACGCATAGTTTAGTTAAATGTTTATATACGAGTGATAAACGTGTAGTTGTCACAACCATTCAAAAAATTCATCGTATGATGAAACAATTTGCAGATGGCAAATATGAAAGAGAACAAAAAAGAATTAAATCACTTAAGATTGCTTTTGTCGTTGATGAATGTCATCGCGCTGTATCGCCCCAACGTCAACGAGCAGTTCAACAATTTTTTATACATTCTTTATGGTATGGTTTTACAGGCACACCAATATTTAGTGAAAATAAACGTGAACAATTAGGAGATTTAGCACAAACAACTGAAGAACAGTATGGTCAAAGATTACATCAGTATACAGTTAAAGAAGCCATACATGATCGAGCAGTATTAGGTTTTCAGCCAGAATACAAGACAACTATTATTAATGATATAGAAGAAGAAAAAATTGATGATACTATTTATGAAAATGAAGAACACTTACTAGCTGTTATTGATTCAATTATTAATCATTCGCATCGTAAACTAGGTTTTCAAAAAGGTGTCGGTCAAACGTATAATGCTTTATTAACGGTTAAAAGTATTGCAATTGCACAAAAATATTATGAATTATTTAAACAAGTAAAAACTAATCAATCACCAATAAAAATTAGTGAAAAAACAAAACGAGTGTTACCAGACTTCCCTAAAATTGCTATTACTTATTCAATTAGCGAAAATGAAGAAGCCAGCTTAGATAATCAAAAATATATGCAACAAGCAATTGAAGATTATAATAATGAATTTGATTGTAATTTTTCATTAGCGAATATTGATGCTTATAATAGAGATGTTAATGAGCGACTAGCACGTAAAAGTGATAAGTATAAAAAAAGAAGTGAACAATTAGATTTAGTAATTGTTGTTAATAGATTATTGACCGGCTTTGACGCACCATGTTTATCAACATTATTTATCGATCGTAAGCCAATGAAATCACAAGATTTGATTCAAGCATTTAGCCGAACAAATAGACTATATGATAAAAGTAAAGCTTATGGACAAATTGTTACTTTCCAAACACCTAATCTATTTAAAGAAGCTGTTGATAATGCACTACGTTTATATTCAAATGGTGGCGAAAATTATGTTTTAGCACCAAGTTGGGAAGAAGAACGTGCTTTGTTTGATGATAAAGTTAAAGCACTGAAACAAATTGCTGCTACACCATCAGAAGTGCCAGACATCATATCAGCAACAACTGAAGAATTACAACGATTTGCCAAAGCATATCAAGAATTTGATAGATACTTTGCGTCTATTCAAGTCTATTCTGAATATGATCAAGATGATGTCTTAGATGGTGTTGGATTAACTATGACAAGCATTGAAACTTATGCAGGTCATTATGAAAATGTAATTGAAGAATTGAAAAATCGCCGAGAAGGAAAAGAGGAAGATGATGAAATAGAAATAGATATTTTTTATGAGTTATCTTCTGTGCATACAGATGAAATTAATTACAATTATATTTTATCATTAATTCAAACATATTTATCAAATGATAATCAGGTCATAACTCAACCTTCAGAAAAAGATAAAAAAGTAATATCAGATTACATTACAGATTTAAGTAAAACAAATGAAGTATTAGCACATTTAATTGATACGCTATGGTTAGAAATACAATTAGGCGGTAATACATTCCGTGGACAGTCAATTAATTATTTATTAGAACAAAAAATTGAAGAACAAATTGAACAACAAGTGAAAAAATTTGCTGATGAATGGTTTGTGGGGTATAAAGAATTACTCTTTGTGGCAAAAAATTATAAAGAGAATGCGGTAAAACAAAATGGTGAATCAGAATTAATGGATTCACGAAATTATAGTGCTTACAAAGCACATCATCAAGATAAAGCATATAGCTCATTAGTATACAGAAAAGAATTTAAGCAAGCCTACATAAATATGATTAAAAATAAAATTGTACCACTTTTAACTAAAAGATAATGAAGGAGATATATAATGACACAATCAGATAATTCACAAGCACTATATCAAGCATTATGGAATAGTGCAGATATTTTACGTTCTAAAATGGACGCCAATGAATATAAA
Organism: Staphylococcus sp. B1(2026); assembly: GCF_058895785.1. Classification (NCBI taxonomy): domain Bacteria; kingdom Bacillati; phylum Bacillota; class Bacilli; order Caryophanales; family Staphylococcaceae; genus Staphylococcus; species Staphylococcus sp. B1(2026). The sequence continues at coordinate 2,100 of NZ_JBZXTS010000003.1, read as the reverse complement.
TCTTATTTATTAGGAATAATTTTTTATAAATATCTATCAGATAAAATGCTATTTTATGTAGCTGATGTCATGGAACAACCAACAAATGACTTATCAGAAGCACAAAATATTTATTTAGATACTTATAATGATGAGGCAACTCAAGAAGATTTAATCACCGTATTGAAAGAAGAAGTGAGTTATGTTATTGAACCACATTTAACATTTACTGCGTTAGTGAATCAAGTAAATGTAGGTGAGTTTCAATTAGAATCTTTAGCACAAGGCTTTAGAAATATTGAGCAATCCAATGAAACATTCGAAAACTTATTTGAAGATATTGATTTGTATTCAAAAAAATTAGGTGCAACACCTCAAAAACAAAATCAAACTATTTCTTCAATTATGAAAGAATTAGCAGAACTAAATATTGCAAGACATGATGGTGATGTATTAGGTGATGCTTATGAATATTTAATTGGACAATTTGCCAGTGATTCAGGTAAAAAAGCAGGAGAATTTTACACACCACAACCAGTAGCACAATTAATGACACAAATTGTATTGCATGGTAAAGAAAATAAAAAAGGTTTTACCATTTATGATGCCACGATGGGTTCAGGTTCGTTATTGTTAAACGCTAAAAAATATAGTAATGAAAAAGGTACAATCTCATATTACGGTCAAGAATTGAATACATCAACCTATAATTTAGCACGTATGAATATGATGTTACATGGTGTTGCAGTTGAAAATCAATATTTACACAATGCAGACACATTAGATCAAGACTGGCCAACAGAAGAACCGACCGATTTTGATGGCGTTTTAATGAATCCACCGTATTCAGCAAAATGGACAGCAGCATCAGGCTTCTTACAAGATCCAAGATTTTCATCTTTTGGCGTTTTAGCACCAAAGTCAAAAGCAGATTTTGCATTTTTATTACACGGTTATTATCATTTGAAACAATCAAGTGGTGTAATGGCCATTGTATTACCTCATGGTGTACTTTTTAGAGGTGCTTCAGAAGGAAAAATTAGACAACGATTATTAGAAGAGGGTGCCATTGACACAGTCATAGGTATGCCAGCTAATATTTTCTTTAATACGAGCATCCCAACAACAGTCATTATTTTGAAGAAAAATAGAACACAGCGTGATGTATTATTTATTGATGCTTCAAAAGAATTTGACAAAGGTAAAAATCAAAATACGATGACAGCACAACATATTCAAAAGATTTTAGATGCTTATATCAGTCGTCAAGACATTGAAAAATTTGCTCATGTTGCAAGTTTTGAAGAAATCAAAGAGAATGATTATAATCTAAATATTCCACGTTATGTTGATACATTTGAAGAAGAAGAACCCATCGATATTGTTGCAGTTAGTAAAGAAATCCAAGAAATCAACAAAGAAATTAAACAAGCAGAAAATGAATTTTTATCCATGTTAGATGAATTAGCCATCACACCAGAAACTAAAGATTTAATCGAAGCAACGAAAGGAGTTTTCCGCTCATGATGAAGAAAAACGCACCAGAACTTCGATTCAAAGGATTTATTGACGATTGGGAACAGCGTAAGTTTTCAGATATAATTGATTTCTCAGTTCCAAATAATACTCTATCTCGTGTTAATTTGAATTATGATTTTGGAGAAATTAAAAATATTCATTATGGTGATATTTTAATTAAATTTGATTCAATTGTTGACATTAATAATAAAATTATTCCCTATATAACTAATGGGAAAGTTAAAGATTTCACATCTCATCTTCTTAATAATGGTGATATTATTTTAGCAGATACTGCTGAAGATACAACAACAGGTAAAGCCATTGAAATTACTGGTATTAAACAAAACTGTTATGTAGTATCAGGTCTCCATACAATGGTAGGACGTCCAAATATTAAATTTGCTTCAAAATTTTTAGGGTATTATCTAAACTCGTTATACTATAGAAAACAATTATTAAAATTAATGCAAGGTATCAAAGTGCTTTCTTTAAGTAAACCTAATGTTGCTAAAACTAATATTAAATTTCCTAAAAATATAAAAGAACAAAAACAGATAGGTATATTTTTAAATACTTTAGACAATCTCATCACTCTTCATC